>DAOWNO010000159.1 GCA_030642525.1 Candidatus Aegiribacteria sp. | reverse complement strand
TGGAACCGTCTGAAGTTCTTGTAACAGGTCACTATTCTCGAAAACAGGGCGATCTTGTAAGGCGGGGATTGGACAATTCAAAGGATCAGAGCTATTTCCTTTCGATGGTGGACAGCAGGATAATCTCCAGATGTGTATTTCCGCTTGGTGATATGACAAAAGAACAGGTTTGGTCAGAAGCTGTTGCCGGAGAGCTGCCCTTCAGAAAAGATGAAAGCATGGATCTCTGCTTTGGGCTGCTGGGTGATAAAGGGAAACCGGGTGAGATTCTGAATGCTTTCGGAGAGGTTATCGGTACTCATCGTGGAATAGAGAGCTATACCATCGGGCAGAGAAAGGGTTTTGGCGCTTTCGGCCGAAGGATGTATGTGGTGTCAATTGATCCTGTCTCCGGAACTGTCACGGTTGGCGACCGAGAGGATCTTCTTTCATCAGGTTGTACCGTTGGAAGAATGAACTGGTTCAGAAAACCTTCCATATCCTGTTTTGAAGCATTGATTCAGACCAGGCACCGCCGAAGAACTGCGGCTGCTGATCTCGAAATTCTGAATGATTCCATCCATGTTGGATTCAAAGAACCGGAGGAAGCCGTTGCGCCTGGGCAGGTGTGTGCTGTATATCTCGATACTGCTGTTATCGGTGGAGGAATTATCACTGCTGCAAAGCGGCTGGAACGGAAGCTGTAATGGAAGAATCTGTCATCCGTGAAATCCACAGACTGAAAACTGAAAGGAACGCGGTTATCCTTGCCCACAGCTATCAGCCTCCTCCGATCCAGGATATCGCGGATCATGTAGATGATTCACTGCAGCTGAGCAGGATAGCGGCATCTACCGATGCTTCGGTAATTGTTTTCTGCGGAGTCAGATTCATGGCTGAAACTGCTCATATCCTTGCGCCTGACAAAACTGTACTGCTTCCTGAACCGAAAGCTGGATGCCCCCTTGCTGACTGCATAGACGTTCCTTCGCTTCGATTAATTCAGGCGGCGTTTCCAAACTCTCTTACGGTACTGTATGTCAATTCCCCTGCTGAAGTGAAGGCTGAAAGTTACGCCTGCTGTACCTCGGCAAACGCGCTTGAAGTAGTTGAAAATGTACCGTCTGAAAAAGTGATATTTGCTCCCGACAGGAATCTCGGAATGTTCATTTCCCGCAGATCGGATAAAGAGATTCATGTATGGAATGGCGCCTGCAGAACTCATGCGGTTGCTGATATTCAGGATATTAAAAAGCATATTGATGAATGGCCTGATGCCGAACTGCTGGTCCACCCGGAAACATCACCTGAAGTATGGGAGATTGCCGATGCCGTCCTTGGAACAGGAGGGATGATTCGTCATGTTGGCAGTTCCCGGGCGGCCAGATTCATTATAGGAACGGAAGAGGGGATGGTTTACAAACTTAAGACCCTTTACCCTGACAGGGAATTCATCGCAGCCGGGAAAATATACTGTTCGAATATGAAGGTTACTACACTTCCGAAAATACTTAATTCTCTCATAAATCTTGAGCCTGCAGTCCGCCTTGATCCGGTAATCAGAGAAAAAGCATATGCTGCCGTTGCGAGAATGACGGAGATAACAGGATGAAAAAACCTGTTATTGGTATTACGTTCAGCTGGTATAAGAATGATCAGCAGAAGATTGATTCCTTCGGCAGATGGCGTTTCGGTCTGAATCAAACATATGCTGAACTGGTAGCCGGAGCTGGCGCTCTGCCTGTTGGAATCATACCGGCTGAAAACGAGTACCGGGATATCCTGGACATAATAGACATACTTCTGTTAACAGGAGGCGGTGACCCTGACCCGGAACTGTACGGCCAGCAGAATAATGGATCGAAAAATTGCAGTCGGGAAAGATCGGTCTGGGAGATGGAACTGTATAAAACTGCGAGAATCATGGAGAAACCCGTTTTCGGTGTCTGCCTTGGAATGCAGCTTATAGGAATCGCGGAAGGTGTTCCGCTTATTCAGGATATTCCCTCTCAGATAGAAGGAGCGCTGGATCATCATGGAAAACCACATATTCCCAGTAAGCACACAATCAGAATAATGGACAATACTGTTCTTCATGGAATACTCGGTCCCGGAGCTGAAGTAAGCTCTTTCCATCACCAGACGATTTCATGGGTACCGGACGGCTTCCGGCTCTCGGCACAGTCATCGGACGGTGTTATCGAAGCGATTGAATCGGATGATGGTGGTGTTGTAGCTGTGCAGTGGCATCCAGAGAGGGATCTCACCGGCCCGCTTATTTTAAGCATGATACTTTCACGCCTGACGGCTGGTGATTGACAGGTGCTCTATCTCTCAGAGCCCAGATATCTCAGGAAGATATGGGGCAGCCTTCAAAAAGAAGGGTCTGAAACTCCTGTTGGCGAGATATGGTGGCTTTTTCATGAGAAGGACTGTTCTTCAGTTCTTATAGATCCCGTTTCCGGTACTGAAACATCAGTTGATTCTCTCGTATCATCGGGAAACCTTCCGGGGCGACCGTATACCCTGTCCTTCTGAAAACACTCCATACGGCGGACCGTCTGTCCCTGCAGGTTCATCCCGGCAGAGATGAAGGCAGTCCTTTAAAGGAGGAAACCTGGATAGTACTGAAAGCGGAAGCCGGTACATGGATGATGGGCGGAATAAACAGTGACAGGCACTGTTTTCTGGAATTCATCAGACTGGGAAGAGCGGAGGAAGTGCTGGACAGGATTGAACTGGAAACCGGTGATATTTATCATATTCCTCCGGGAACCGTTCACTCGCTCGGCCCCGGCCTGGAGATTCTTGAGATTCAGAGCAACTGCAATGTCACATACAGGCTTTACGACTGGGGACGAACGGGAACTGACGGAAACCCCCGTAAGCTTCATCTTGAAATGGGGATTGAGGCAATTGAATGGAACTCAGGTGGAAAACCTGTTCCAGCCGGAAAGCATGGAGTAATCGACAAACGTGCTCTTGATATCTGCAGTTACAGTATTCAGTATCACAAGAGTCAGTCAGAAGTAGATCTTCCGGGCGGGGGTCTCTTTTTTCTGGTATCCGGAAGTCTGCGTATCCGGGAGATTGAAATTCATTCCCCTGCCTGCCTGATCGCGGACATGAACGGTGGAGTGTTCAGACTGGACGGTTCGGGGTACATTATGGAACCCGGAGGGAAATAATGAAATCGTCATTCTACGGAGTAATTATGGCAGGCGGCAGAGGTACAAGATTCTGGCCGCTGTCCACCAGAAAAATGCCGAAACAGTTTCTGAAGCTGACCGGCTGCAAGACTATGCTCCAGGAAACAGCTATCAGATTCAAGGGAATTTGCGACCCCGGGCGCATTATGGTTGTTACCGGGATCGATCACGGGGAAACAGTTCTTGAACAGCTTCCATGCATGGACCATAAGAACCTTCTGTTAGAGCCATCAGGCAGGAACACAGCAGCATGCATAGGCTGGGCTGCCCGGACACTTGTGAACAGGGGAGAAGGTTCTGCGGTCATGGCTGTAGTTCCTTCAGACCATGTTGTTGATAACGCTGAAGGTTTCAGAGAAACTCTTTCCATCGCCGTTGGACCTGCGATGGATGGAATGCTGGTTACAATCGGTATTCCTCCGGACCATCCCGCCACAGGATACGGATACCTTGAGCAGGGGGAGGAAATCGAAAAAGACATTTACAGAGTTTCAGCTTTCAGGGAGAAGCCTGATACGGATACTGCAAAAGAATATGTTGCAAGCAATAGATATTTCTGGAACGCCGGAATGTTCATCTGGAGAGCGGATACAATCCTTAATGAGATCTCCCTGCACCTTCCAGAGCTTGCGGAGGGGCTTGAGAAACTCGGTTCAGATACTTCACCGGAGATATCCCTTTACAATTCACTTCCCTCGATCTCCATCGATTACGGTGTTATGGAGAAAGCCGAAAATGTTGCCGTTGTTCCGGCCAGATTTGGATGGAACGATATTGGCGACTGGCCAACCGCGCGAAAATGTGATGTGGCAAAAGGTGAAGTGATTTCAGTAGACAGTGAAAACACAACCGTCTGGAACGAGGGGAAGCTTACAGTACTCATGGGTTTGAAGAATGTTTCTGTTGTGGAAACCGATTCGGTGACCCTTGTTATGAGCGACGAGTATTCCCAGAAACTCAAGGATGTTGTGGCAAAGCTGGAAAAGGAAAAACCCGACCTGGTCTGAGACCTGCCTTATAATAATCTGCTACCTCTTCCTCAAGTATCTGCGACTACTCAGGATCATCCGGTCGCTTCGGGAACATGTAGTACTTAACTCATTATAACATATATGGAAAGAGTATCTCATTCAGAAGCATTAATATTTTGACTCGGAAATCTGATCCTGGGCAGGAGTTATAACTCTTCTGGGGCTTTCCGCCTGGATTCTCACAGTTGAGCCGACCTTGAGCCAGTAGTAAGTCCAGCTCGCCGTTATCTGGCCCATCCTCACGCACCCATGCGAACGCCTTGTTCCGAGTGTATTGGTTCCACTTATGAAGGTTTGATGAAGCCCGATCTGACCTGAAGGATGGATGCACAGCCAGTATGGCATTCTTATACCGTATGAACTGGAAACAGGCGCGCGTCTTCTGTATAGCACTTCAAAGGTGCCTGTAGGAGTCTCGTACCCGGCACTGCCTGTAGATACCAGAGCAAGATTCGATTCTCTTCCATTTTCCAGAAACACTATGGTTTGGTGGTTAATAAGTATTACAGCTTCCCTGATAACGGTGTTATCAAGAGTCGGTAAAGTTAAAGATGGACCACCTGAAACCGCAAGTAAACCAAGAAATGTTCGAAACAATCCTATTATGGAAACCAATTACAATTCCTTTCGATAACAGTAAACTGAATACTGTACATATTGATGTCAATATTGACTTCCAGAAATTGTATTGCCAGATTTAACAGTCGTGATTATTAGGATGATAGCTGGAAAACATCTGAAACGGAGGCTCCCAATTGAGTAAATGGATAAGTAATAGATGTGTTATCGTTACCGCGATTGCACTTCTTATGACACTTGCTGCCTGTTCTTCACCGGTAGTAACCGGCATGAAGGTTCACATGCAGAATCAGGAATATGAAGACATAATTCATCTTGCGGACAGTGTTATTGCCCAGGGTGATTCACTCAACGCTGAAATATGGTTCTGGAGAGGTCGAGCACAGGTTAACATGAACCGGTGGATTGATGCCTCAGAATCATTTGAGAAAACATGGGAACTTGATACAGAAGGCAAACTTGATATTTCAGATTACTGGTTTGCTTTCTTCAACTCTGCAGCTTCCGTTATGAACGAAGAAGACATTGATTCAGCAGTTGAATTTCTGCAGACAGGTGCTGAGATCTATCCTGAAAGACCTGATTTTGCTCTTATGATGGGAGATATCAATCTCAATATATACGATGACAATGATGCAGCGCTTGAGTTTTTCCAGACCGCTTCTCAGAAAGCACAGGCTCTTATTCCAGTCATGGAACTGAAAATTTCGGAAACATCCGATCCTTATCTGGCCGATTTCTATTCTCAGAATCTTGACCAAATTGTAAGTTTATGCATACAAGCTCTATACAATTCTGGAAGTGTCCTGAGTATTATGTCTATGAATG
>DAOWNO010000226.1 GCA_030642525.1 Candidatus Aegiribacteria sp. | reverse complement strand
TCGCTGCTCTACACTCCTTACAACCTT
Source organism: Candidatus Aegiribacteria sp. (assembly GCA_030642525.1). Classification (GTDB taxonomy): domain Bacteria; phylum Fermentibacterota; class Fermentibacteria; order Fermentibacterales; family JCC-6; genus Aegiribacteria. The sequence goes on along the minus strand of DAOWNO010000226.1, from coordinate 4,210 downwards.
CATCCTCTCAGGCTTGCCAGACGCCTGGGCAAACCTGCCTTCGCCTGGTCAATCGGCCTGGGTCAGGGGGACGAACTTGCCAGATGGACACCTGGTCAGCTTCGCAAATGGCTTGGATACTGCAGCGGTATTACGGTAAGAGACAAGCCTTCACTCGACCTTTTGCTTAATCTCGGTCTGAATCCGGACAGAGTAAAGCTTTCATCTGATTCCACGTTTACATTCGCCGGTGATTTTGCCCGGCCTCATAATCCGGATGATATACTCGGTGTTGCCGTCAGGAATGTTGCGAACAGGCAGGGTAAACTGCTTCCTCTTGTAATCCGAAGGAAACTTGGACTATACCGTGAACCCGACGTGTCCGGTCTTCGAAGGAAGTGGGCGAGTCTGCTCGATGATCATATTGACTCCCACGGAGGAGAAATCCGCTTCTTTCCCTTTCATACCGGCAACCTTTCCAATTCGGATGATGTTGAGTGCGAAGCAGTAATGGCAATGATGAAGCACAGCGACCGAGCTTCTGTGGTAATGCCCACAGGAATTCACAGTTTCATGATGAAGATAGCCGAGTGCAGAGTCTTCCTGACCATTCCGCTTCACGGAGCCATTCTGTCGGTTGTCACGGGAACTGTTCCAATCTCTGTTCCGTACGCATCAAAGGGATACAGGTTTATGAAGGAAGCGGGAATCCCGAATCTTACTGTTGACCCCTCTTCGGATCAATGGGATATTGAATTGCTTTCTCTTCTGGACAGAACCTGGATGTCTTCGAAAGATATCGCGCAGACACTTGCGGCTAGAAGAAGCGAGCTTGCTGAGAAATGCGCTGTCAACCGTGAATTGTTTATAAAAACATGTCTCTGACAGGATTCAGACCCTTGAACTGAAAGGATCGTATGCTCCCGGGAATTCATGCGTCTGTTAATGGTGGCCTCGTCAACGCTCTTTCTACACTTCATGAACTCGGGCTGGTTTCCGGTCAGATATTCACTTCAAACCAGAAACAATGGAAAGGCCGTCCGGTCACACAGGAGGAAGAAAAGGCATTCGGAGAAGATGGAACCCTTGTCATTGTTTCACATGCTTCATACCTCATCAATCTCTCTTCAACAAAGAGCAGAGTCCCCTGGCTGTCCGCAAAGGCTCTTGAAGAGGAACTGACGCGGATGCACAGGCTGGGCATCCGCTGGCTGGTAATGCACCCCGGAGCGCATCTCAACGCAGGTGAGGAACAAGCGCTGGAGAAGATAGCTTCCGGAGTAAGGAAAATCCTCACCGATGCGCCTGAAGACACTGCAATTCTTTTCGAGAACACCGCTGGTCAGGGAACAACTCTGGGCTACTCATTCGAGCAGCTCGATAAGCTGCTCAGATTCACGGATATGCCTGACAGAACAGGAATCTGTTTTGATACATGTCATGCTTTCGCTGCCGGATACGATCTATCATCCAATGATGCTGTCTCAAGAACCATGCAGGAATTTGATGAAGTTGTAGGCCTTGAGAAAATAAAGGCATTTCACATCAACGACTCAAAGAAGGAACTCGGCAGCAGACTGGACCGTCATGCGAAAATTGGAGAAGGATTTATTGGACTAGAACCTTTTCGATTCCTGGCTTCGATGGAAATATTCAATAACATTCCGGGGATTACGGAAACTCCGGGATCTGATTCCGACAGAGCGAAAGATGCTTTTGCGGTCATGAAAAGATAACCCGCCCGATACACTGCAGGCATCCTTTACTCACGCTGTTTTCAATCGTATACTGAGTTCTGTCTGACAGGGGTTCAAGATGAATATATTATCATGCAGCAGTATGGAGTTGATATGAAACTGGCCATAACAGCCGATGTACACCTGTCGAAAAAGGGTAAACATCCGGAACGGTACAGCGCTCTTACGGATATACTTGCTCAGCTGAAGAAGGATAAGATCAATACTCTTATAATAGCAGGTGATCTTTTTGATTCCGGTTATCAGGATTACTCAAATTTCGAAGAGTTGTGCAAGGCGTACAAGAAAATAAAGATACATATCATTCCCGGTAATCATGATCCGAGTATCTCCAGCAAGGTAATTGTGGCTGATAATATCAACATCTACACATCAGTAGCAGCGGTTGAATTCGATGGAGTACACTTCATCTTCGTCCCCTATATGGAGAAGACAGGAATGGGCGAAAACCTTGCAGGGTTTGAAAGCAGTATAAGCCGCATCAGATGGGTACTGATAGGGCATGGTGATTTTTTCGGAGGTTTGAAGGAACATAATTCCTATGAGGCCGGCACCTATATGCCTCTCTACAGGAAAGACCTGGATCGCCTGAATCCCTGGAAAGTCTTTCTCGGGCATATTCACAAACCCTCAAATTACAAGAACCTCTACTATCCCGGATCTCCGTGCGGACTGGATATCAACGAAACAGGAGCAAGACAATACCTGATTTTCGAAACATCAAGCGGAATCGTAACTCCCCGCAGCGTAAATACGGAAGTTATTTACTTTCAGGAGAAGTTTGTGATTATTCCAGGCACTGATGAAATCTCGACCCTCCGTGCGAAAGTGGAATCTTCGATAAAGAGCTGGAACCTTGCGAAAAAGGACAAAGGCAAAGCCCGTATCCGCATAAGCGCTGCAGGATACTCCTCCGACAGAGATGCGGTACTGAATACTCTCAGAGAAGCATTTACCGGCTACACATTCTTCAAGGATGAAGAGCCGGATATAAGTACGCTCTCATACGCGGGTGACAGACGCAGAAGCGCTATCGCGGAAAAAACCACCAGGATGATAGAAGAATTGGAGTGGAACTTCGGCGGGGATGAACCGGAGCTTGACAGGGTGATTGAAGCCGCTCTTTCAGTTATCTACAGTGATGGAGCTTCCTGATGGGCATCAGAATAGAAAGAATAAGTATAAACCGCGGAGGTCCCCTAAAGAAGGACTTTAACATGAAACCCGCAGACCTGAACCTGATCTGCGGGCATAATGAAACGGGGAAAACCTATGTTGTTGAATCCCTTATAAAGTTTCTTTTCAACACGGGCAAGAATACGCCATGGATATTCAGAAGAACAAAGGATAAAGCATCGACCGTTCGGGATTGGGATCCTGCTGGTAAAGTCATTGTCTCCGGACTCGAAAGGGAAGTGACTGAATTCAAAAAAGCAGGCATGAAACTGGAAGACTACCGGTACTCTGCCGCAAACCTCCCCCAGGATTTCTCCCGGCTCATGGTAATTCGCGCCGGAGAGACAAGACTTTCGGATGCAAGAGATGGTGTTGGAAGAGATGTTCTTAAAACCTTTCTTTCAGGGGAAGGAACTCTTGATCAGGTTTTGAAGAACATCAGCCAGACCATCAGAGAAGCTCATATCGCCTTCGATATCATAGAAGGCGCTTCCAGAGGGCTGATAAAAAAGAGAAGTGAAATAACAGAAGAAAGAACCCGCCTGAATTCTTTGAAGGTTGAAATAGACGAGAACGCTTCGCTTGGAACCATCAGTTCACTTAAGAAAGAAGAGACGAAGCTCAGGAAAGATATCAATGAACTTGAGAAGGCAAAGCGCCATCATGCTCTGAATTCGGAAACAAGGCTTCAGCAGCTTAAAGTTGAACAGGACGATCAGCCCACGGGAAAGGATCTGCAGCAGCAGGAAACTGATATGAATATCCTCCGCGAGAAATGCACCGGCAGATCAAAGAGGGAAGACAGGCTGAAAAAATTCAAAAAAAGCGAGGAAGACTATGAGTGGATAAACACCGCGAATGAAATTTATCGCGGAATCATGGAGAAACAGACAAAGCGGCCAAAGCTCAATATGATCCTCATGATGGTAATACTCTGTTTCCTGGCGGTTGCCGTTGCAGGGAGCTTCTTCTACTGGCATCTTATGATCGGAGGCGCAATCGGAGCATTCATATTCATGCTCATTCGCATATTTCTGGAGCCTAAGGCACTTCCCCTGGCAGAAAAGGAAGAACTGAGAAAACTTGAGCATGAATTCCAGAAGAGATTCAACAGCGATTTGACAGATTCTGCGACGCTCAAGGTTTTGACTGATGATCTTAACAAACAGCATATCCTTGCGGAAGACCTTGCTCAGAACCTTCAGGAAGCCAATCGTGACATAGAAACAAGAAAAGAGCAGATAACAACTCGATTCAGATCAATGACCGGCAGCACTCCTGCGGAAGGGGAGTGGGAC
>DAOWNO010000327.1 GCA_030642525.1 Candidatus Aegiribacteria sp. | reverse complement strand
TCCTTCTCCTAATAATACCTGCTTCTGAAATAAGTCAGCATGCTGGATACATATTCTCTGAATGAGAGCTTGTAAGGGAATTCTCTCTGTTTGATGCAGTAACCCTTCCATAATTTGTCCAGAAATCCGTATAGACAATCAAAAGGCAATTTTATCAGTGTTTTCAACATGTACCGCACCGGTTTGAATTCTATTGAAATCGCAAATAACTGGCGCAGTCGTTTCCTTCTGTCGTTGTAAGGAAGTTTCAGAATGCAATCATCAAAAAATGAATCAGGTATGGGGGCATCTCTGCTCAGAAGCCCCTGTTCTATGCTGAATTCACAGATTCTTGTACGAGGATAGGGCTGCATCAGTGTCGCAAAAGCGAAATCCGGCTGTACTTCATAGTTCAGTCTGAGAGTGTCCATGTCATCCTCAAGTGTGCCGGTGGGAATACCAAGAATATTCTGGGTTACCAGCATGATTCCGCTTTCCTTTACAGCCCGGCAGGCATTCAGCAGCTGCCCGGTGCTGAGATCTCGATTAAGCACTTCTTTCCTCAGGCGGGGGCTGGCTGTTTCCAGCGCCATTTTCACGCTGATGCACCCCGCTTCCGCCAGCAGTCCCATAATCTCATCTGTAACCAGATTGGCTCTGAGATGACAGTGAAACGGGAGAGCGATTTCAATAACGTACTTTCGACAGAATTCTCTGACCCAGTCATGGTTAAGAATGAAGATGTCATCCTGAAAAATTATCATCTGAAGTTCGGTATTTTCTCCCTTCAGTTCTTTCAGCTCATCTATAACATTTCCGACTGATCTTCTTCTGCAATACTTTCCGAGACCGCTGTACATCTGTCTGAAGCTCTGATTAAAACAGTAACTGCAATCGTAGGGACATCCCCGACCGGTTATGCAGAATACAGCCTTTCTGTTCGCTCCAGGCAGCAGATTTCTACAGGGAAAGGGGATTGTATCGAGGTCTTCAACCAATGGAAGGATTCGGTTTTCAACTACCTTTCCGTTTTCCCGATAGAGAAGATTGCCAACCTCTCTGATCGATCTTCTTCCCTCCAGCGCCTCCATAAATTGTGGAAACGCAGTCTCGGCTTCACCGCGCATGGCATAATCAAGCCATGGATTCTCGGACAACACTTCGGGGAAAAACGTCGGATGCGCTCCTCCCATTATCGTAAGAACTCCTGTTGCTTCTTTAAGTCCTTTCACGACTTCGCTGTATTTCCTGTGAAATCCCGTGGTGGTTCCAAACGCCAGGATATCCGGCTTTCTTTCTCGCACAATGGATGCAATATCCTTCATGCTTAATGAAAGAGCGCTGATCTCATGACCCAGTTCACTGACAATCGATGCAAGGTAACCGATACCCAGAGGTATCGTTATTGGATCATGAACCAGGAAAAGAACCTTCATGCTGCCGGTGTTATGTCCGGAATTAATACATCTGTTGTCATACTGTTTCTGACAGGAGTCTTCCTTTTCTGAACGCTTCAATATTTACGTCGAGAGCTTTTGGAGGAACTCTTTCCTCAACAGCTTTATACCAGTAATCCTCTTCGATCGGAATAAAGTGAGATGCTGCTCCTATCAGCACCACGTTAACTACTCTGAGGTTGCCGAGTTCCTCGGCTATCTTCAGGGCCGGAATCATTCTGCAGGGTATATCCTGTTCTTTCATCATGGATATAACATCGGGATATACAGCGTGTCCTGTGTTAACCGTCATTGGAGTTATCTCGAGATCACATGATAAAAGGGTTCCTGAGGGCTTAAGGAATGGCGCCCACCTCAGAGCCTCCATCTTCTCCATTGAAAGAATAATATCTGCCATGCCTTTTTCCACCAGCGGGCTGTACACTTTCTCTCCGAACCTGACATGGCTGGAAACACTTCCGCCCCTCTGGGCCATCCCGTGTACCTCGCTCTTCTTGACATCATTGCCGGCCAGCCTGGCCGCTTCGCAGAGAATCTCACTCGCAAGCAGAATTCCCTGACCTCCTGTGCCGCATATGATCACATTTATTACGGGTTTCATTCCAATCCCTCCATGTCCTTCGAGATAGCGTCAACAGGACAGACCTGAACGCAAAGGTCGCAATTAGGCCAGCAGAGAAGTTTGCTGATATCAGGTTTATCCTCTTCCCAGCTGATAGCGGGACACCCGAGTTTCATGCAGAGTCTGCACCCTATGCATTTCTCCGGATCCAGTAAGGCTACACTTCTCTTTACAGGTCTGTAGCACATTATGCAGGGACGCCTGGTGATGATCACTGAAAGTTCGTCTCTTTCAAATTCTTCTTTGAAGACCTTTTCCATTTCATCGAGATCATGAGGGTCTACAACTCTGATATACTTCACTCCGCAGGCTTCAATTATTTTGACCAGATCAAGTACAGGCGCGGGTTCACCCCTCAGATTCTTCCCTGTCGTAGGGTTTTCCTGGCCGCCGGTCATCGCAGTAAGGCTGTTGTCCATTATCATCACGGTACCGGTATTCCCATTGTAAACCATGTCGATGAGTCCGGTTATTCCCGAATGTACAAAGGTTGAATCACCTATTGCGGCAACAAGTTTCCCCATTCCCTTTCTGCCGAC
>DAOWNO010000053.1 GCA_030642525.1 Candidatus Aegiribacteria sp. | reverse complement strand
CTCTGCAACGCTTCAACAAATCTCGATCCGCCTATCGAAAGATCGCGGTTGAAACTGGGAAGCCCCTCACGAACGACAACCATGTTCGTAACCTCGGCACCGATGTTCAGGATTGTAACACATTCATCACCGGCCGGCCTGTAAGCATGCTGGTAAACCCTCTGCAATGAAAACTGCTCGAGTTCTATTGTTGATGGTCTCAGTCCGGCACCCTGCAATATACCACGATGAAGGTCGACTACTTCTTTCTTTGCCGCGACCAGAAGCACCTCCATCTGTCCCGGAGATATCTCGGGATTGATTATCTTGAAATCAAGGCTGACTTCATCGATCCTGAATGGGATATGCTGTTCAGCTTCCCACTGGATAGCCTGCCGGGCTTCCTGTTCTGACATTTTTTCCATTGGTATCCTTCGGACTATCACACTTCTTCCGGATACAGCACTATGGATGTTTTTGCTACTGGTTTTAATACCTGCCTGTCTTACGACATCATGAACAGTATCTATCAGGTGTTCACGGTTTACGACCTCACCATCGACAATCGTACCAGGAGATAGCTCCTGCATAGCATAACTCGACAGGGTTACAGATTTACTTGATCCTGTCAGTTGTACTACTTTGATCGAATGGCTGCCGATATCAAGACCAACAGTTCCCCCGCCTGATTTTCCGAAGATGAACATTATCTTCCCTTCCTCAGGTAGTTGTCCGCCTGTTTAATATAATACTTCAACTGATCAAATCTTTCCTCTACAATACAAATATTCACAGATTTAATATTATTCATTCATCTAACCTCTACAAGTCCCTGCAATTTCTAACTATTGGAACTTTACAACCTTTCAGACTCTGCGTCAATACCCTAACTTCATAACTATGGAACTATGGAAATTCATACTTAGGTTGACTCGCAATGTCAAATGGAATATCTTCCCGTTCGGAGGTTTGTATGAAAGTAAAAAAAAGAACGGATTTCATTTCAAATATCTCAGACATACAGGAGCATTCAGAACCTTCAGTCAGACTGACTGTACCGGTCAGACCCGACCAGGAGGAGCTGCTGACCAGAATTGCGCGCACTATAACTCAAAACCGTGATAACGAACATAGATTACAGAGAATAACAAAAGCAACGATAATAAGGGCATACATTGACGCTCTTTCAGCACTGCACATAAACATAGAAAATATCAGCGATGAAAAAACTCTTCTTCAGCGGGTTCTTGATTCTCTGCAGTAAAAGCAGATTCTCATTCAGTTTCTGAAACAAAACCATAACAGTATAATGTTGATTTTTCGGTGTCAGGTTCCAGATATCAGCATTCCGGCTGATCAGCGTTTTCTGATTTCGCTTTTTCCGTCCGGAAGATCCTTCGCGGTGTAGCCTATCTTGTTCAGTTGCTCACGCATGAGGTCCGCGGCCTTAAAAAGTTTTTTATCTCTCAGAACACTTCGTGTTTCCGCGAGAACACCGCAAAGCTCTTCAACATGAGAACCGGAATCAATTTTCTTCAGGTCAAGCCCCAGGATATCTCCGGAAAGCTCATCCATAGTTTTCCTGAAGAGAACTCTGTCAGCAGGAGTATCCTCCGAGTCAAGCAGGGCATTCCCGGAACGGACCATATCGAAAACCGCCGCCAGAGCTCCCGGTGTGTTGATATCGTCGTCCATCGCCTTAATGAAATCAGCCGCTGTTTTTTCAACAAGAGATACTGCTTCAGGTGATGGTCTTCCATCGACAACTGCAAGAGCGCTTCTCAGTCTCGCGCTGAATGCGGTCAGCCGCTCAAAGCCGCTTCGCGCCGATTCAAGACCCTGATCGGAGAAATCGAGCGGACTCCGGTAGTGGCTTCTGAGAATATACAGCCGGACAACCATGGGATCAAACTTTTTAAAGATATCCTTCAGCAGAGTGAAGTTGCCCAGACTTTTACCCATCTTCTGCCCATCAACAGTGACCATATTATTGTGGAGCCACATCCGTGCGAACTGTTTCCCGTTAGCTCCCTCGCTCTGGGCAATTTCCGATTCATGATGAGGAAAGATATTTTCAAGGCCTCCGCCATGTATATCCAGCGTTTCTCCTATGTAGCGCATGGACATCGCGGAACACTCGATATGCCATCCTGGATACCCCCAACCCCAGGGGGAATTCCATTTAAGAATGTGATCCTTCCCTGATTTCTTCCAGAGAGCGAAATCCTTTGGATCTCTCTTCCTCTTGTCTACTGTTACTCTGGCTCCCGCTACAAGGTCACCGATTTTCCTGCCTGAAAGCTTTCCATACTCAGGGAAGCTGGCAACAGAATAGTAGACAGAACCATCTTTCTCGTAAGCATGCCCGTTCTCAATAAGCTTCTTTATCAGTTCTATCTGCTCGGGGATATGCCCTGAAGCCCTGGGTGACACGTCAGGTCTTAGTATTCCAAGCGCGTCCATGTCATCAAAGTACGATTTCGTGTACTTCTCGGTCAGTTCCATAGGCTCAAGTTTTTCAATTCTGGCCTGCAGCTCGACTTTGTCGAAACCGGCATCGGCATCATCTGTAAGATGACCAACATCTGTAATATTCTGTATGTAACGCACATTATAACCTAGATGTCGAAGGTAGCGGACAAGAATATCAAAAGACACATAGCTTTTCGCATGTCCAAGATGACTGTGGCTGTATACCGTTGGACCACAGACATAAACTCCGACATTAGGCGGATTGAGAGGAGTAAATTTCTCCTTCCCTCGCGTAAGACTGTTGTAAAGATTCATTCAATCACACCTTTCAGTCGAAATAGTCGATGTGCATGGCTTTTCGGACTAGTTCCATGGTTTTCCCGCCCTCTCTGCGGGCAGCTTCCGTTCCGGACATGAGTATTTCATCGACTATACCCGGTTTCTCAAACCTTATTCTTCGCTCGCGGATTGGTTCAAGAAGAGCCTCGATCACTTCAAACATCCGTTTCTTGCATGAAACGCATCCAATTGTTCCTGCTCTGCAGCGTTCTTCGATATTCTTTGACTCAATACTGTTGAACGCTTTCTGGTAAGAAAAGATCGTACATATCTCCGGATGCCCAGGATCATCTTTGTGAATTCTTGCCGGATCGGTTACGGCGGACATGAGTTTTTTTCTGATATCCTCTGATTTGTCACTCAGGTATATGCAGTTGCCAAGAGATTTCGACATCTTTGACCGTCCATCCAGCCCGACAAGCCTCGGGATTTCACCCTCAAGACCTTCCGGTTCCGGAAAAACTCTTTCGTAGAGTTCATTGAATCTTCTCGCGATGAATCTGGAAACCTCAACAACCGGAAGCTGATCCTCACCTACAGGAACAACATCCGCTCTGCAGAAGAGTATATCCGCTGCCTGACTGACAGGATATCCAAGGAAACCGTATGTCATGTTTTCTTCAAATCCATACTGTTTTGCTTCAGTCTTTATCGTAGGATTATGCCTCAGCCGATTGACTGTTATGAACATCGAAAAGAACACGGTTAATTCAGCAATCTGTGGAACCATGCTCTGCAGAAAAATGTTCACCCTGTCGGGATCAAGACCAGCGGAAAGGTTATCAAGCGCAACCTGCCTGACATCCTCCGGAAGATGCTCAGGGTGATCAAAATTCGTTGACAGTGTCTGAACATCCGCAATAACTATGAATGTATCGTATTCGTACTGAAGACTTACTCTGTTCTCCAGTGAACCGACGTAATGCCCGAGATGCAGAGGACCTGTCGGTCTGTCGCCTGTAAGAATCCTTTTCATTTCCCTCTTCTTTTCATTTGTATCATTTCTCCAGTATGCCCGGTATGTTCGAGTATCTGAAATCCCTGAGATCAATCTCTCCTGAACAGGTATCAAGAGCACTGTAAACGCTGTTTACAAGGTTCTCGAGTTGAGGACAGATTCTCGCGTAATCTCCAAGGTATCTGAAAGTTCTGGGAAGGTAACCCAGGAACGAACTGTCACCCGTTTTCCTGTACTGACGGCTGAAGGTGCCTGCAGCTTTAAGACTTCTCTGGCATGCCGTAAGCGCAACCTGAAATATATTAAGTTTCCCCTGAGCATGAATATATTTTTTGGCTCTGTCTTCCCATGATAATCCTATATCTCTGTAGCTGTCTCGAAGAAGACTGACCAGATCGTATGCAGACGGGCCGAATCGCGCATCCTGCCAGTCCACCATCATCAGTCTTTTCTCATGGATAATGAGATTAGCGGAATGAAAGTCCCTGTGAGTGAATACTGTAGCTTCATCAATCATGCCGCACAGATTCCTCATTTCTGCCTGAAGCGAAAGCAGATCATCCATTGGTACAGAAAGCAGTCTGAAAAACAGACTTTCAAGAGTATTCTCCAGTTCCGCCATGAAGAATGCAGGTGTAAAACTCCTCCTGCCGGCAATCGATCCGGAGCATAATTTTCTGTCAAGCTCCCGCTGCATACGGAAAAGAAGATCAAGAGCATTATCTATGTATTCGCCATATTCATTGTCATCAGCATCAAGCAGACGCAAATCGCCAAGATCTTCCTGCAGAACCCAGCCCTTCTTTGTATTGCAGTCCATTACCGAAGGGACTGGAAACCCTCTGGTTGCAAGAAGTTCATGAATATCAAGCCAGGGCCATATCGGAATTGTGCCGCTGTCCATGAGAATTAGAGTATCCTGACCGGAAAATACTCTCCAGAAAAGCCTGCCTGACACATCACCATGCAGCTTATCTACGACGATATTTTCACCAATTCTGCTTCGAAGCCAGTCGGCAAGTTCAGCAGTCATTCTTTTCATACGATGTTTCCATCCTGACTGCTGCAGAACCAGGGAAGGATGGTTTCATCAATACAACCTTTTTCCAGTGTTGAGCCTTCAAGCATGACACTGTTTCTTAAAACCGTTCCGCCGGCCAGAATGCATCCTGGTCCAATATTCCAGTTACCTTCAAGAACAACGTCACTGGAAACACATGCATTTGGATGAATAAATGATCCTCCAGAAAGAATATTCTCTCTTGCTATGGTGATTCTTCCCATATCCAGCCAGTTACCTTCCATATTGCATGAGAAGAGCTTATATCCATTTTCAATTGCTGCTGGAGCCAGTTCGGAAAACAGGCTGACGGATGCCTGAATTCCGCGAGACAGCAACGAAATGACAGGTTCAACAAGACTGATTCCCCGGTAATGAACCGGATCTCCCATGCCAGTTCCAAAACACCTGTTTTCATCCAGAAGAAGTGGAGAATATCTGCCTTCAGATGGGAAACAACCTGTAAGAACAGTCCAGGATGATTCGGTCTTCCTGTGAAAATTCATCATCTGTACAGCATCAAAACCTTCAATGATCATATCAGTATTAACAATCATCCAGGTTCCTTCTGCCATCTCATCTGCATGTCTGGCCAGTGTTGCACACACTCCTAATGGTCTTTCCTCGAAATATACTGAACACATCTCGATTGGCCATACCGATATCAGTTCATTCAGTAATACTTCAGGACACCTTGACGCGTTTATTCTTACTCTTCGAGGACGCAGAGCGTATATCTGACGGGCAAGTTCCGCAAGAACAGTGCTGTTTCCGAAAGGGAGAAGTGCTTTGGGCCGCAAAAGAGAAAGAGGCTCAATCCTGGTACCGTATCCGGCAGCAAGGAAAAGAACCCCTTCAATATCCATACTAAACCGATTTAGCCGTAAATTTCTTTTCTATTGCAGTCGCAGATTCTGACCCGGCGTCTTTGTGGTCGCCAGTTGCCGTTGTCATTGTATATGGCAGCGTATAGAACAACTGCCTGTCGTTCTTTGCCGCATACAGGGCACTCGTCCTTATGAAGTGTTCTGGCTTCATGCGCAAGTTTAGCGGCAAAAGTTCTTTCCTTCTTAGGCATTAATCAAGTCCTCTCCGGTTATAACCGGTATACTGCAAGCGGTGGACATGACGTCATCCATCATTTCCCGATCACCTGTTTCGGTGAAAATCGCCTGAACCGTTTCCATAATCAACAACAAGCCCCGGCGGACCTGAACAGCATCAAATCTATCTGCGGAAGCCCACCAGAACGGGCAGGAGTATAACATTTTATCAGCCAGAGAGGCAACAGTGTCGGAATTGCATCGGAGTGCCAGATTCCTTACATGATTAAGAAGTCCTCTGAGGGATACATGAATCATGTTGTCGGGATCATCCCATAATGGCAATGGTTTTCCAGCATCCATATCCTCAGCGGTAGTTGACCAGCTGCCTGAAGGAACGGAAGCATCTTCTGAAGGAAACCTCCGGACAAGTTCTGAAGGCGTTACCAGTAAGACTTCATCTGCTGATTCAATGCCTGATATAAAAGGCGAGAGAAATGTTTCAATCATACCTTTTCTATGATGGCCGAAAGTTTCTCCATCCATCGCAATAAGGAGATAGGAATCCTCGTCACCAGACCACTCGTGCATACCTTCAATAATCTCATCCGCCATTTCGCTGCCATTATCTCCATGAAAGGATATCCTGTTGCTCCAGAAATTGCTTCTGAGCAGAACTGCCAGACCATCAACAGCCGGAATTGTCCTGCAGGGAACCGCTCTTCCTGTCCATACCCACGGAACATCATCAGTTACAGTCCAGGTATATCCCAGTTCAAGAAGAAGAGGGGCAAGTGATGGCGAATAAGCCAGTTCCGGAGGAAACACTCCCGCAGGATTGTAATTAGCACCCAGAACCCGCGAGTTGCCTTCCCTGTTCAGCTGAAGCTGTCTTCTGATATCATATTCATTTATCAGCGGAAATATGGGATGGTAAGCACCGGAATCAGTGAATTCTATTCCATCCGCAGAAGCTAGATTCCGGAGAGATTCAGAACCGTGTTTCTCAAGCTGTTCAGTGAGAGAATAGTTGATATTCACAGCTATTTTCGCCCCGGATTCAAAAAGCAGCTTTGATAAGGGTCTATAGCATTCATTATTAATCCTGGCAACGACAGATGGGTCCTGTGTGGGAGGCTGGTATAGATGCAGAAGAAGGCTGATGTATTTCAACGCGAACTCCTTTTAAGTAATATTCTGTCTCCGGCAGCAACTCCAAGCATGGAGGATGCCCTCCCGCAACTGACAGCAAGTTCCATGCAGCCCTGGCTCCCTGCGAGAAAAAGTAATCCCGGCCTGTTTCCATAGGTTCTTGCGCTGGTGACAGGTACAATTCCACCCGCCGGCAGCCTGATCTCAGATGGCTGTAATCCATCAGCATCGGCTGGAGACAGCCATAGAACAACATTCCCGAATCGATCTATATGAGCGACAGTGGCATGGCAGCCTTCCTCATTTTCTTCCGGAGGTCTGATATCCAATAAAACCAGTATTCCAGGATCAATACTTTCCAGGCTGTTCACCCATCCCGGATTTGTCAGCAGTCTCGCTCCGGCAGGTGCAAACAGATCTCTGCCGTGAAAAGTTGCGCAGGAATCCGCGGGAAGTCGAGGAAGCCTCCATGCCTTTTCAACCGGAAGCATACTGAATATTCCATTATCCGGTCCTGTATAGAAGATCCTGTCGACCTCGCAGACAACTCCGTGCCGATCTGTTCCAACACCGGGATCAACAACGGCTACAACAACGGATCCGGCAGGAATTGTGCGCAGGGAGACGTAAAGGTGGAAAGCTGCCTCGATCACTGAACCTGCTTCGATATCATGCGTCAGGTCTACAATTGATGTCCCGGCAGGAGCAGTGCGCAGAACGGCTGCCTTCATCTGGGCGACATATGTATCAGATATTCCAAAATCCGAAAGGAGGAATATTAATTTAGTCTGCATGGTGCCAATTACCTGTGTTTCACAACTACAAGAGTCTGATCATCCCCCTGCGGCATTCCCTTCGAATGGGAATTCACGGCTTCAAGAATTCCTCCCGCAATCTGCTGAGCTGAAAGATCTCTGTTCTCCAGAACTACTTTTTTCAGTCTGTCAACACCTAATTCAACATTGAATTTGTCCATAGCTTCTGTGATTCCATCTGTATAAAGCACAAGAACATCTCCAGGTTCGAGTTCTTCAGTTCCGTGTTCATATACTACCTTGTCAAAAAGTCCGAGTATGAGCCCCCCCTTGTCAAGCCAGGTTGAACTTCCCTCCCTCCTGACAAGAAGAGGCGGATTATGTCCGGCATTCACATAGGTGAGCTTCCCTGAATCAAGATCCAGGACACTGTAGAAAAGTCCTGTCATAATCAGATCGCCCTCACCAAGAATGGAAGACTCGTTTACCTTCTGCATAATTTCACTGATTGAATAAATGTTCTGAACATAGGCTTCAAGATTACCTTTCAGGCCAGCCATGGTCAGCGCAGCTGGAATTCCCTTCCCCGCAACATCAGCAATTGCAATCCCGAGGTTACGGCCAGGCAGCTGAAAGAAATCATAGTAATCCCCGCCAACCTCCCTCGCGGGTCTGTAATAACTCTCGATATCGTATCTCTCAGGATTAGGCGGTTTATCCGGCAGCAGATCAAGCTGGATTTTTCTGGCCATGCTCAGTTCCTCTGCTATCGCATGACCGGCGGACAGTCTGTCCAGCAGAATATCAGGCATTCTTTTTCTGACTTCTTTTGAAGCAAGAAGTTCAGGAGTTTCAGTGACAAACTTTATTACCTCCATACGGACATTTCTGTCAGGGTCAACGAGCATTTCTGCCAGTTTCCCTGGAGCTTCTCTCTTTGAACTCATTGCCGGATATCTTCTCAGACCCTGAATTGCTGCCAGCCTCACTTCGGAAGCGGGATCATCAAGAGCGGCAAACACAACAGGCTGCAGTTTTTCAGCTGAAAGAAGAACATTCTCCAGGAGACCGGAAAGCGTAACCAGCCTGACAAATGGATCTTTATCATCAAGAAGGGTGATCAGGATACTGCTCAGATCATCATTGTCATCGCTCTCAAATTCTCCCAATGCTGCTCCGGCTACTGCCCGGACAGCTCTTTTCTCATCAGCAGAAAGCTGAACAAGAACCCTTAATGATTTCTCAGTACGTTCTCCGAGACGGCGTACTGCCCTGACCAGGGACTTACGTACAAGAGGTGATTTATCAGTTAAGAATTCGGAGATGAATTCTTCCTGAATTTCACCCAGATCCTGACCGTTCCAGAGCACAAAAAACGGAAGTAACGCCCGTTTCTCAAACTCGCCGGAAGCAAGGATATCTTCAATCAAAACAATGGAAGCTTCTGCCAGATCGGTTCGTCCTCTGCATATCAGCTGACTCAGTGCTTCCCTTCCATCATAGCGTTCTGATGCGAGTACTGTCTTGATCAGGTTATTTCTGTCTGTTT
>DAOWNO010000243.1 GCA_030642525.1 Candidatus Aegiribacteria sp. | reverse complement strand
GCCTGGGATAAACTCCTTCTTCCATATCCATCAGTATCACGCTGCTGAAGATGCTTCCCCTCGCTTTTTCAATAGTGAGAATCTTAAATCCTTGTTGAGAACCCTCTCTCAGGATGATGGTCTTCTCCTGATAATACAATTCAAGGGCATCTGTGAACTGCTTCCATGAAATTTCTCGATCCCAGCGGAAACTGCTCTGGTCGAAAAGAGCTTCCGTCAGTTCTGACGGTAATCCTGCTTCTGATATATCTTCCACAAGAGCTTTCAGCAGGTTGAGATAATCAGCGGGAGCCGCAATATCCGGAAGACCGGAATAAAAATCATCCAGTTTCCGCAAAAGTCTGCCTGACTTATTGCCGCCATCGAGGGAGACGAACCAATCCCTCCAGCGTTCGCGTCCCATGCGGATTCCACTTGTTTCAACAATTCCGGCGATTTCAGACGGGCCGGGATTAAGATCATCTGACAGGATGCCACTGGACATGATCTCTTCAATCAGGGTATAGTGAAAGTCTCCTTCAGTGATGCGCGCCAGATCAAGTACAAATTTACCTGCCGGTACTTCGGACAGTTTTGTTTTAAGGGGACAAGCGGTCGGAACACCTTCATGATGAGCAAGAAAAGAGAGACTGTCACCCTCGTTTTTCCTTCGGATCACAGCTATTTCTGAAAGTGGAATACTATTTTCTGTACTAAGTTCAATGATTCGCTCAAGCGCTGCCCTTGAAGCACCTATTTCTCCGGAAACAGCAGTAATACAAAAATCATCGGCAGGCACTGATGGACGGGATTGCACATGAAGAGCTTCGAAGAAATTCGCGAAGGGATTCATGGCTTCCCTTGCTCCAGGCATCCTTATTGAAGCAATACCTTGATTTTCAAGCAATTTCCTGGTTCTGGCATATACCTTATTCCACTGAGAATTCTGTTCCAGCGGGCTGAACCAGAATATTCTTGAGTTAAGATTAAAGAATCGTTTGAGAAATCGCCTCTGAGCGGGATTGAGATCATAAAAACCGTAAAATACAATCGGCCCCGCTTCATTATCTGGAAGCGCCTGTTCCATTATCATATCTCCACAGCATGTATAATGCTCTCTGCGATATGCGCCGTACTTCCGGAATACTGTTCCGATAACGATTTCTGTTTTTGTCTGTTCACCTGAAAGAGAAAGGGAAGTCTGCTCATATATCTCCGGAGTCACTCCGTGTTCAAAAAGGTTTTCGAAAAATGTTCCCATGGAATGAGCTGTTTCGGAATTTTTCCTGAGATAATAGAGAGGTTCTCCCGGCTCGATCACTTCCATTGCCCGCAGAGTGAAAAGAGTTCTGTCAGCGTGGCTTACAGTCTCCATAACCATGGGTACGGCGCTTAATTCGGAAGCAAGATGCCTGATGCCTGGAATGAACTTCACTCCGCCGATGATTCCACCGGCGGTTGCCTTCAGAAGAAGCTCACGCAGTCTATCCAGCTGCCCGCTTCCCGCGGCAACAACGGTCAGCTGTTCACCATTCGAGAGGATTTCTCCGGCAAGCTCCAGAAAATCCGTCTCAAGCGCTCTGTAATGACCCTCATAAAGAGTTTTGATGCTCATATTCGCGGTTCATTCAGCAAAAGATACGATTCTTCAATGAAATTTTTTCAATAAGATACACATTTATTGTACTATTCAGAATCATTTCCTCCAGCCAGGTCAAGTGCAGGGGAAGAACCAGGCTTATCAACCCGCATATTTCAACCGTATTTTCAGAGGAGCTGATGCCATCCTTTTATCTGGTGTACTGATCGTCGCAGCAGTAGTACTGATATATATAAGAGTACAGCTCAGCCAATCCGGATTGCTTTCGTTCTGCTGATTTTCCTGGTTTCAGTATACCGATTCTCACCTTCCGGGACAGACTTCCGCTTTGCTAATAAATCTATTATTGCTAATAGTACAGATAGTGCTTGACAGGGTGTCAGGGGTTGCTTCATAAATATCCGGTTTCCTGCCTGAATAAAAGGGAGGTCCGTCTATCAGCAGTAATATCGAGATGCTTCAGAAGAAACTCGAGGATATTCGCAGATCCGACGGCAGTCACTCTCAGGAAGAGATTACAGTTCTTCTTGATCTGGCGGAAATTCTTAATAAAACAGATACTGATGAAGCATGCAATCTTACTGAGCAGGCTCTATCGATAGCTCAGGAACTCGGTCTTGAAATCGATTGCGCAAGATGTTACAAGATCAAAGGCATTTCATACTCATACAGAGGCGAATATGAGAAAGCGCTTGATTACAGCCTGAAATCTCTTGCTATCTATGAGGATATCGATGATAAAACCGCCATTTCCAGCACACTTAATACTATCGGCAATATCTACGGCAAGCGGAAAGATCACAGCAATGCACTGAAATACTACTTAAGATCACTTGCAATAAGTGAGGAAGAAGGTAATGAAGAAGGCATTGCAAAAACAAACAACAACATCGGCAACATCTACCAGGATAAGGGGGATTTCGATAAGGCGCTGGAGTTCATTGGGAGGTCTCTGCAATCCTTCACTGAACTGGATGATGATCTTGGAATTGCCTCTTCATGCAACAATATCGGCATAATCCTTAAATTTCAGGGTGACCTCGCTGCCGCGCATAAGCAATTCAAGAGAGCTTATAAAATATTCTATCGAATCATGTACAAAACCGGGCTGGCAGCATCATGCAACAACCTTGGAGAACTGCTTACTGTTCAGGGAAAATACAAACAGGCCAGACTCTATCTGGATCAGGCTCTCAATATCGCCATAGAAACTGACGCGAAATATCGAGAGATCTGCGCATACGAGAACCTTTCAAATCTGTGCAGAGAAATGGGTGATTTCAGCGGAGCACTTGAATACTACAGAAAATACAGCAATCTCTCGGAGAAAGTATTCAGTGATGAAAGTTCAAAAAACATGGTTCAGCTTCAGATCAGATTTGAAACTGAAAGGAAGAAAAAAGAAGCCGCGATATACAAGCTGAAGAACATCGAACTGCAGAACGAGATATCTGAGCGCATACACTTCGAGAAGGAACTCAGGAAACACCAGGATCAGCTCGAAGAACTGATCAATGAGAGAACAATCGAGCTTAAGAACAGTTACAATAAGCTCGAACGTGGCTTTCAGGGAACAATAGTGCTTATTTCGAAGATCACGGAACTGAGGGATCCCTACACTTCCGGACATCAGATCAGAGTCGCAAAGCTGGCCAGCGCCATCGCCAGGGAAATGAACCTGCCTGAGGAAAAGATCGAAGCAGTACATATAGCATCTCTTGTTCACGATATCGGAAAAATCAATGTACCGCAGGAGATACTGAGCAAACCGGGAATCCTGAGCAATTTGGAAATGAAAATGATACAGATCCACCCTCTGGCGGGATACAATATTCTCAGTGAAATAAACTTTCCCTGGCCAATAGCTGAAATTGTCAGAGAACATCATGAATATATTGATGGATCAGGCTATCCGCGCGGTTTGAAAGCAGATGATATATCTATAGAAGCACGGATCATATGCGTTGCGGATGTCATTGAAGCGATGTCATCTCATCGTCCTTACAGAGCAATTCTGGGTTTGAAGGAAGCGGTAAGGGAAATAACTGATAATGAGGGTATCCTTTATGACAGTAATGTTGTCAGAGCCTGCAAAATAGTTATATGTGAGGAAGGATTCAGTTTTGATTAGATCTTTCGCCGGGAAAGTGAGTTCAAACGTTTGAATACTGATATAGAGACTCTCAAACGCAGACTGAAAAAGATGCGTTCAAAGCCTCCTTCCGGGAAAACCGGCCGGGCAAGAGTCGATTTACTGAATGAGCTGAGCGAATTGCTTTACAGATCAAAGCCACTCATAACAGAAGCATACGCCGCAGAAGCCATGGTTCTTTCGGAAAGGCTGGGATACAGGGAAGGTGAGGCAGGCAGTAATCGCCTTATGGGCGTTTCAAAAGGGATCACAGGGAAAT
>DAOWNO010000114.1 GCA_030642525.1 Candidatus Aegiribacteria sp. | reverse complement strand
GTGTGGATTTTTGCCGCCGATCAGGCTTCCGCCATTCTGGTAAACGGGCTTATTAGACTAATTCACTAGGAGTGTGTCCGACGATGTACATTGAGCAGAATATCCTCACAGCTGAGATAGAATGCTCGGAGATTTGAGGAGAATACTGGATGTATTTGACGATAATATGCGGGTTTTATGCCAATGTTTCATTGTTGGACAGGCTCCTGGATTGCGGCTGACAGCTGCAGCTAAAGGACATAAAAATGACTGAAGAAGAGACCAACGGACAGGAAACACCCGGACTGGAAGAAGACCAGGCTGATGAGAAGAGCAATGACAACTTGAACTGGTACGTTGTTCATTCCTTCTCAGGATACGAAAAGAGGGTGAAGAGATTTCTGGACATTCAACTGAGCCGCAAATATCCTGATAAAGTGGGAGAAGTACTTATACCAACAGAGGAGGTTTCGAACACCCGCAGGGGAAGTAAATCCACAAGACAGAAGAAACTTTATCCAGGCTATGTTTTTGTTCAGCTTGAACTGAATCCGGAAATGATCATGGACATTCGAGCCATGAGCAATGTCAGTGGTTTTCCTCCAATGAATCAGGGCTATCCGGAACCTCTTTCGGATGAAGAAATCAGTCGACTTAAAGGGCAGGCTGAAGGTTCGGACAGGGCGAGAGTTATAAGGGTGCCCTATTCTGTAGGACAGACAGTCAGAGTGACCGAAGGCCCATTTAACAATTTTACAGGGGTTGTGGAATCCATCAATCCCGAACGTGGTCGCGTGAGAGTGATCTTCACGATCTTCGGCCGTAAGGCTCCAGTGGAGATAGATTTCTCACAGGTTCGTCCGGTCTGAGAATTTAACCGGACAATTCCTGAGGCGGAATTGGTCCGTCTCTGTAATTAAGCCGTCACTACCAGTATGGGGAGGTAGCGGCGGCGAAGAAAGGAGTTCCCATGGCCAAGAAGATCTTGGGTGTGGTGAAGCTTCAACTGCCCGCAGGGCAGGCAACACCGGCTCCACCCGTAGGTCCCGCGCTGGGACAGTACGGGATTAATCTTGCCGGTTTCTGCAAGGACTTCAATGCTCGAACCCGGGGGAGCGAAGGACTTATTATTCCTGCGGTCGTCAGTATCTATAAAGATAGGAGCTTTACCTTTATTCTGAAATCCCCACCAGCAGCCGTGTTGCTGAAAAGAGCAGCAGGGCTTGCAAAAGGCTCTCCGGAGTCCAACAGGGAAAAAGTCGGCACTGTTACTATCAAACAATGCCGCGAGATCGCGAAAATAAAGGAGAAAGACCTGAATGCCGCTTCAGAGGATGCCGCGATATCGATGATCGCAGGCACCGCGCGGAGTATAGGTCTTGTAGTGGTGGAATGACATGACAAAAATGAGTAAAAGATTCCGCCAGGCAAGAAAGGCCATTGATTCTCAGAAGCTTTATTCACTTGAGGAAAGCTGCATGTTTGTCAAGAAACTCGCGTCAGCGGGTTTTGATGAGACAATCGAGATGGCGATATCTCTCAATGTGAATCCTAAACACGCTGATCAGATGATCCGTGGAACCTGCATTCTCCCGAATGGTACAGGTAAAACTGTCAGAGTCGTTGTCTTTACGACTGGAGATAAAGCTGACGATGCAAAGAAAGCCGGAGCTGACTTCGTTGGAGATGAGGATCTTGCCACCAGAATTCAGGAAGGATGGCTTGATTTCGATGTCGTGATTGCCAGTCCCGACATGATGAGAATAGTCGGAAAGCTTGGACGGGTTCTCGGCCCCAGAGGGCTGATGCCGAATCCCAAAACTGGAACAATCACTGTGGAAATAGGAAAAGCAGTGCAGGAAGCCAAGGCAGGCAAAATCAGTTTCAGAGTGGATAAAACAGGCAACATTCATGTTCCGATAGGCAAAGCCAGTTTTGAGGAAAAAGCTCTCGTTGAAAACGCATTGTCATTTTTCGAGAAGGTCTCTCAACTGAGACCATCGGCCGTGAAAGGAAGATACATGAAAAATGTTTCTATCTCTTCCACGATGGGACCGGGCATCAAGATCGATATCAGTGATCTTAGAACCCTTATTCGATAGGCGGTGATGATATAATGGCTATTTCCAGAGAGCGGAAGGAAAAGGTAGTAGCCTCCCTGGTCGAGGGTCTTGACGGGGCGGGTTCAATTGTCTTTGCTGATTTTACCGGAATTAATGTAGAAGGCATGACTGAGCTTAGAGCACATATGCGCGAGCATAATGTTGCTTTCACTATTATGAAAAATACACTTCTGAAGAGAGCATTCAATCTGATCAAGATTGACGAAAAGGAAGGTGTGTATTCCATGATGGAAGGACCGACTGCATTGGCGTACTCCGCTGATGAGGTACTTCCAATAAAGATATTAAGGAACTTCGCAAGGAATCACAAGGGACTTCCTCAGATAAAAGGAGGATTTGTATCCGGTGAGACTTATGCGCCCGCGAAAATGATGGAACTGGCTGATATTCCCTCCAGAGACGAGCTTCTGGCCAAAATGCTTGGATCCATCAATTCGCCGTTACAGGGATTCGTATCTGTCAGCAGTGGAATAATCCGAAAATTGTTCTACACCGTTATCGCGATTAAGGATAGCAGAGAAAATTAAATAGGTTCAGACGGGACCTGATAGGGTGCCGTTGTAAATGGAGGAGAAAAGATGAGTGATGTCAAGAAGGCTGATATTATTAAAGCCATTTCTGAAATGACTGTTCTGGAACTGTCGGAGCTCGTAAAGGAGATGGAGGATAAATTCGGTGTCTCAGCTGCAGCCCCGGCAGCAGCAGTAGCGGCAGCCCCCGCCGGAGGAGCTGGAGTAACCGATGAAAAGACCGAATTTGACGTTATTCTTGAGGACTTCGGCTCAAAGAAGATTCCTGTCATCAAGGTTATCAAAGATGTTCTTGAACTCAACCTCAAGGATGCGAAGGAGCTTGTGGACAACGTTCCATCGAAGCTTCGTGAGAGCGTGGACAAAGACGAAGCAGAGGCTCTCAGGAAACAGCTTGAAGAAGCCGGCGCGACTGTCAAGCTCCAGTAAAATCAATCTTATCCGTGGCGGGAGAAGTTTTTGCCTCTCTCGCCGCCTGCATCGTGCTGAATAGAAAATGTTTTTTCGTCATTTCACTTCCTAACAAACGTGAGGAGTGATCAGGTGAGGGTTAATAGACCTGTAAGAAGTTTTTCAGGAGTGCAGCCGGTTATCGAAATGCCGGATCTTCTGAAAATTCAGAGAGAATCGTTCAGCAGATTTCTGCAGGATGATGTTCCACCGGATGAACGTCTTCCTCAGGGTCTGCATAAGATCTTTCAGGATACGTTTCCCATTGAAAGCAGCAATCGCGAATTTTCACTGGAATACGTATCGTATGAACTGGGCAGACCTAAATACAGCGTTCAGGAAGCCATGGACAAAGGGCTGAGCTATTCCGCACCTCTTACAACGATGCTCAGACTGGTTTTCCGGACCGGCGTGGATATCGCTGACTCCAAGTCTTCTTCCGATTCCTGGAAAGTATCCAGAATAATCGACCAGTCAGTATTTCTTGGCGAGCTTCCACTTATGACTGCAACCAGTTCTTTCGTAATAAACGGAGCTGAACGTGTCATTGTGAATCAGCTGCACCGGAGCCCCGGCGTGTTCTTTGAGGAAACAACGATGCAGAGGGGTAACCGCATATACAAATCCAGAGTCATCCCGCAGAGGGGTTCCTGGCTTGACCTCAAGCTTGATCATAACGACATAATCTATGCTAACATAGACAGGCGTCCCAAAAGGATTCCCGTCACTATGCTGCTCCGCGCTCTGGGACTCGGATCGGACGCGGATATTCTTGCAAGTTTCTACCCCAAGTCCAGGGGGAATCTGAAAGATGCACTGAAGAGTCGGTCCAAGGCAATCGAACTTGTTCTGAAGTCTTTTGCTGAAGATATCGTGGATTCCGAAACAGGTGAGTTGCTTGTTAGATGTGATGAGCCTGTTGAGAGTATTGAGAAAATTGAACTGCTTGTTGAACGCGGAATAGAAGAAGCCTATTTCCTTTCTTCGCGGATGGAAACAAACGATTTCGACGGAATCAGGAAAACCCTCGCCAAGGAGTCGACAAGTCTTGGAGCAGGAGTCGAGAAAAACGAAGACTCAGCCACAATGTGGATCTATGAAGCTCTTCGAGGCACCGAGGCTCCAAATCTGGATCATGCCAGGAGCTATCTCAGATCGATGTTTTTTGATTCCAAAAGGTACAGTCTCAGCGAAGTTGGAAGGTACAAGCTTAACGAAAGACTGAATATCTCCACTTCAATGGAGAAACTTACTCTGACTGTACCGGATCTTGTAGCTATTGTAGAGAATCTGATAAGACTCAGAGAGGGAAGAAATACCTCTGATGACATTGACCACCTCGGCAACAGGCGTGTTCGCACCGTCGGGGAACTGCTCGGGCAGGAATTCTCAAAAGGTCTCAGCAGAATGGCAAGAACCATTAGAGACAGGATGGGGCATCAGGACCGTGAAAAACTGACCCCGCATGATCTGGTGAATTCCAGAACGCTTTCAAGTGTGATTAATACGTTCTTCGGTTCCAGTCAGCTTTCACAATTCATGGAACAGACAAATCCGCTTGCTGAGCTTACTCATAAACGGAGAACAAGTGCCCTGGGTCAGGGAGGCCTTACCAGGGAAAGAGCCGGATTCGATGTAAGAGATGTTCATCACACTCATTATGGTCGTATGTGTCCTGTTGAAACACCGGAAGGACCGAATATCGGACTGATTACTACATTAGCCGTATTTGCGACAATTAACAGATTCGGTTTCCTTGAAACACCGTACCGTCGAGTGATTAATGGTAGAATAACGGATGAAGTCGTATATCTGTCCGCTGACAGAGAAGATCGGACTACAATTGCTGAAGCGGATGCACCCATTGACTCCGAGGGTAACCTTACCGGAATCCTGGTTCGATCCAGAAGAGCGGGAACTTTCCCCATGGTCACTCCGGAGGAGATTGAGTTTATCGATGTCAGTCCGAGACAGCTGGTTGGAATATCAGCCGCTCTGATTCCTTTTCTTGAACATGATGATGCGAACAGAGCTCTGATGGGATCGAATATGCAGCGTCAGGCTGTACCTCTTCTGCACCCGCAGATTCCCATTGTCGGAACAGGTATGGAGACAAGGGCAGCATTGGACTCCGGGGTACTCACCACCGCACGGAGGAGTGGAACAGTAGAAGAAGTCGATGCAACGCACATCGTTATCAAGGCTGACTGTGAAGTATACGATTTCAACCGGTTTGATACATATCAACTCAGGAAATTCGCCAGAACAAATCAGGATACCTGTTTCAATCAGAGACCTCTTGTTAATGTCGGCGACAAAATCAGAAAAGACGATGTCCTTGCTGACGGTATGGCTACTGATAACGGAAAGCTTGCTCTGGGAGTCAACACAACAGTTGCATTCGTACCCTGGAACGGATACAATTTTGAAGATGCGATCGTTGTAAGCGAACGTCTTGTCAGGAATGATGTATTTACTTCCATTCATGTCGTTGAGATGGAAACCCAGTTCAGGGAGACAAAACTTGGCCCCGAAGAACTGACAAGAGGGCTTCCAAGCGTTGACAATCCATTCGAAATCAGGAATCTGGATGAAGACGGGATTATCAAAATCGGCTCCAGAGTAAGAGAAAGAGATATCCTTGTTGGGAAGATAACCCCCAAGGGGGAACAGGATCTGTCTCCGTCTGAAAGGCTGATCAGAGCAATCTTCGGCCAGAAGGCCGGAGATGTAAAAGATGCTTCGCTTCGAGCTCCTACAGGGATGGATGGCGTTGTAATTGATGTTAAGGTATTCTCAAGAAAAGACAGAACTGAAAGAACCCGCAGAGAGATCGATGAGAAGCGCGACAGACTTCGCGTGGAATACGCTGAAGATGAAAAAAGACTCACCGAGGAACGAGACAGACTTCTCAGAAAGATCCTGCTTGGCCAGAAGGCGGTGAGCCTTGTTGACAGGCTTACCGGAGAGGTGATGGTTCCTTCAGGCAGGAAACTAACAGCCGCATTCCTGAAAAAAGCGAATTATGCTGATATCGACTGGAGCCAGCAGCTTGTAGAAGATCTGAAGGTTGACGATGAAACCCGACAGATTCTGAGAAATGCTGACAGCGAGCAGAGAAGGCTTGAGAGAGGACTCGAAACGGAAGAGGAAAAACTTCTTCGTGGAGATGACCTTCCACCGGGAGTCATAAAGACAATTAAGGTATATATAGCAAAACGCCGCAAACTTCAGGTTGGTGACAAGATGGCTGGAAGGCACGGGAACAAGGGTGTCGTCAGCATAATCGTTCCCCAGGAAGATATGCCCTATCTGCCGGATGGCACTCCTGTAGACATCTGTCTGAATCCGCTTGGCGTGCCAAGCAGAATGAATATCGGACAGATAATGGAGACGAACATCGGATGGGCAGCAAATAAAATGGAATATGATGTACAAACACCTGTTTTTGATTCTGCCAGGAACTCAGAAATAGAAGACGCACTTGAGGAAGCAGGTTTTGACAGAGACGGCAAAACTGTACTGTACGACGGCAGAACAGGCGAACCATTTGATCAGCGGGTGACCGTGGGCTGCATGTACATGCTGAAGCTCGCTCATCAGGTTGAGGACAAACTGCATGCAAGAGCAACCGGTCCATATGCGATGGTGACACAGCAGCCCCTTGGAGGAAAGGCTCAGAATGGCGGCCAGAGACTCGGGGAAATGGAAGTATGGGCACTTGAAGCGTACGGTGCGGC
>DAOWNO010000305.1 GCA_030642525.1 Candidatus Aegiribacteria sp. | reverse complement strand
GTCATCAAGAGTGTGTATATGTTTCCCCGTGTATTCGCTCATGCGCTATCCTCCAGCTCAATTCTATCCCACAATATCCCACTGTCAACCCATCCTATGGGACAGTATCCCACTCGAATAAGAGTCTGTTTTTGTAATAATGTTATTAGTTATTGATTGATATGATGTTACGCTGGCAGATAGTTACACTGAGGTGACTGGAAATGCGACTCCAGAAAAATGGAAGATTCAGTATTTCTATATTGGCGGACTATGAAAAGGGTGATTTGTGGGATAAACCATAAAAATTCTTTGGGATTAATCAGTTGATGGTCTATGTTTCTTCCTGGAAAGATCTCGAATCCGGTGCTTTGTTCTTTTCCTGGTTTCGTGGTCATAGTAATAATGGTATCTATAAGTGTAATAGGTATATGAAGTGTACATCTTTATGGGATCAAAACCGTTCAGTACCGCGCCTACTATGTATGATGATGTGCGTTTCAGTTTCATCCAGGAAGATTCGAGAACCTTACGGTCAATCTTCTTCGCGCCTACAACCATGAGGGTAGCGTCAACTTCCGTACTCAGCAGTATGGCATCCGTAACGACCGCAACAGGAGGACTGTCCAGAATAATCATGTCGAAGGATTTCTTGAGCTCTGAAAGCAATCTTCTGCATTTCCTGCTTCCGAGCAGTTCGGAAGGATTGTGTGGAATGAAACCACATGTGAGAACGGAGAGGTTATCAATTGCTGTTTTTTGAATGGCATCCTCAACAGAAGTGATTCCGGCGATTGCTTCGGAAATTCCAGGTTCCCTCGGAAGATCAAAAATATTATGAATCACCGGACGCCTGAGATCGGTATCGATCAGCAGAATTTTTGAACCGGTCTGCGCTATCGCGATTGCCAGATTCCCCGCAGTAGTTGATTTCCCCTCTCTCGGACCCGCGCTGGTCACAAGAAGAGAACGAATATCTCTGTCGGCTCCGCTGAAGCGGAGGCTCGTCCTTAGATCTCTGTAGGCTTCACTTCCGGCCTGCCTTGGAGATGTCATCATTATCAGTCCCAGTTTTCCGCTCCGGGTTACAGTTTCAGATCGGGATATTTTCGGTATAACACCAACAACCGGAATATCAAGATTTTCAATATCCTCAGGACTTTTTACCGAAGTATCAAGCTGCTCCTTCAGGAAAATGAAACCAATGCCGGCTGCGAGCCCTGCGAAAATACCCAGCATAAGGTTGCGTCTTCTGTTCGGTTTGATCATACCTCCAGGGAGAGCCGTATCCACAATGGTCACGTTGCCCATCTGACCTGCTTCAGCAATCCTGACTTCTTCATATTTCGTACGGAGAAGAAGATATATCTGTTCACTTACAGTTCTGTTTCGCTCAAGCCGAACAAGAGTGAGCTCCAGTTCGTGCAGCACTGAGATACTGTCCTCCAGATCATGGATCACACTGCAAAGAACGGATTCCCTGATTCTTTCCGCTCTCAACTGCGATTCGATTGAAATCAGATCCGAGACGAGTCTCTGCAAAGAACCGGCTGGATCATCAGGGAACTGAGTGTATGCAGCTTCTCCAAGAGCCTGCGTCAGGGCAGTTCTCCTTGCGGCTATTTCATTATCAAGATTCTGTACTACCGCATCATCCTCGTTACCGCCCCTGGCCATCAGAGAAGCACGGGAAGCCTCAAGCGAAGCCAGATCACTTTCCAGCTGAGCGATGAAAGCATTGTTGACTCGAGCAAGATCATCTGCAAGTTGGAGTCTTCCTGTCTCAAGCTGGTCTGCAAAGTAATCTCTCTGTGCTTGAAGAGCTCCCTGCTCGGTTCGAGATGTGGCAGCCGCAGTCTCAAACGAGGACAGGCTGCTGACGATATGAGCAGTCTCCGAACTCAGACTGACAATTCCATGCCGTTCCTTGAATCTTGTCAGAGAATCTTCATCACTGGCCAGCTCAACATCCATGATCGTCATCTGCTCTGCCAGGAATTCCTTGACCATTGTGTTCTCTCCGCGAGCTTCATTCAGGTTTCTTCTGTAGTATGTATGCACTATGAGATTAGCCATCGTTGCAGCGGCTGCAGGGGAATAACCTGTAGCGGACAGCACGAAGAAGTCGGTATCCTTCATTACACTGACGGAACTGCTTCCGCGCACCATCCCGATAAGTGCTGATCTGAGGTTGCTCTGAGGAGGATCCATGTCTCCAAAAAGAAGTGATACAAGGCTGTCAGAATAGGAAGAACGCATAATTGAATCAGCAACCAGTTCCGCCATGCTTCGGCTCTGAATGATTTGAATCTGATTGTTGCGCAGGGGATCCATTTCATACCAGAAAACGCTTGACATATTCAGAGTTTGAGACATCGTGTTGCGTGTATTGAAGATAAATGTAGCGCTTGATCTGTAAACAGGCCTTGTTCTCTGAGTAACCCATATACTTGCCAGCACAGATACAATCAGGAAAGCCAGTACAATCCATTTATGACGGTAGAGCAGCCAGAGATACTCACCTATTCTTATTGATTCCCGCTCGTCGGCTATTTCTGTATTCATCTGTCAATTAATATCCATATAAGGTTAACGGCAACAACAATTTTGTAGGTAAAATCGATAGCTTCTTTCCACCACTCGTAACTTCTCGTGCGAATGAAAATTGTAGCTCCGGGAAGAAGCTCAGGCACCGGGTCTCCCTCAGCATCAAGGAAATTATGCAAATCGTACTCAATTTCAAGGTCTTCGTAGACTATGCTCACATCACCCAGACTGGCATGCTGTGTCGGTCCGCCTGCGGCGGATATGCCGACAATTAAATCAGATCCAACCGGAACAAGATAAGTTCCTGGATTTCTAATCTCACCCCAGACATGAATACTCATAAGGATTTCATCGGTTTCCACTCCGGGCACGGTATACCCTTGCAGGCCGGAAGCAAATGCCATGAATACAACAAGAATCAGCAGTGAGGAAGCAATTTTCATGCCTTGACCACTTTCTCCATTCCTTTCGTTATTCCAGCACAGGCATTCCTGGTATCAATAACCAGGGAGGAACAATCGACGATCCACTGGTAATCGTAACAGGAATGATTGGTAATGACAACAGCGCAACCGTCTTCCCACAGATTCTC
>DAOWNO010000200.1 GCA_030642525.1 Candidatus Aegiribacteria sp. | reverse complement strand
CCTGAACCGGAATCTTTCGAGATTCTGAATGCCGCGAAACCCTACATGGAAGAAAATGTTGGCGGCGAAGCTATTCTCTGTGTCGGAACTCCCCTGTCTCTCGCTGAAAAAGGCATTATAGACGGTGCTGTTAACATATTCCCCTTCACCTGTCTTCCCGGAACGATTGTAACTGCTATCAGTAAAAGGATACGTAAGGAACATCGGAATCTTCCGTGGCTCAATTTAGCCTTTGACGGCCAGGAAGACACGGATAATGAAGCGAGACTTGAAACATTCATGTATCAGGTCATACAGACCTTCAAGGAGAAATCCGGAAAAAAGGCTGATCTTCTATTGCGAACAGTGAAGTAATTAAATTCGAAAGTACAGGAAATAATGAATACTGAACATACCGTTGCTGATTTACTGTCGTTTCTTGATAAGAGCCCTACAGCTTCCTGGGCTGTATCCGCGATTGCATCCAAACTGGAGAAGAATGGCTTCAGGAGACTCCATGAAAAGGATATATGGAACCTTTCAATAAATGAAAAATTCTACATTGTTCGCTCGTCCTCCGCTGTAATAGCAGGAATCCGGGGTTCTCAATCCTGCGGAGAAGCAGGTTGCAGAATAGTAGGAGCCCATACTGATTCTCCGGGTTTCAGAGTCAAACCGGAAGGTCAGCGCTCTAAAGACGGTATGATTACTCTGGGGGTGGAGGTATATGGAAGTCCAATACTTGCCACATGGTTTGACCGTGACCTCTCCATGGCCGGCGCCCTTGTCTTCCGGGAAGAGAATCTTCTCAAACGGAGACTGTTCATGTTGAGAAAGCCTGTTTGCAGGATTGCTTCTCCGGCAATTCATCTTGAACGAAATTTAAATAAAGATGGATTCAAGGTTAATCCGGAGGAGAATACTCCACTGCTTCTGTCTACTTCCGGCTCAGGTTTTCAGGAACTGTTTGCTCTTGCATGTGAATCAGCCGGTCTGAGAGAAGGAGATGTCTCCGGATGGTCGATGGAAGTCTGGGATCCTCAGCCAGCGGTCACGGGTGGTATTGATGATGACTTCATCTTCTCCGGCCGACTGGATAATCTCAGCATGTGCCATGCTGCGGTGGAAGCCATTTTAAGAACAGAAGAAACACCCCATACGCGACTTATAA
This sequence comes from Candidatus Aegiribacteria sp., assembly GCA_030642525.1. Classification (GTDB taxonomy): domain Bacteria; phylum Fermentibacterota; class Fermentibacteria; order Fermentibacterales; family JCC-6; genus Aegiribacteria. The sequence goes on along the minus strand of DAOWNO010000200.1, from coordinate 3,475 downwards.
CCCTGTTCAACAGTGAAGAAGTGGGTTCGAAAACCCTTAATGGAGCCAACTCATCTTTTCTCGATTCCGTAATCGAGAGATTAACGGGGAGCAGGGAAGAATACTTCAGATGTCTTTCAAAGAGTATACAGGTATCGGCTGACGGGGCTCATGGCGTACATCCCAATTATCCCGGCAAGCATGATTCCGAATGTCGTCCGGTACTGAACGGCGGTCCGGTTATTAAGATAAATGCAGGGGAAAAGTACTCATCTTCTGATATATCAGCAGCTTACTTCTCCCTCTGCGCGAACGCAGCAGATGTGAATGTTCAATATTTTGTGAGCAGGAATGACATGATCTGTGGAACAACTATCGGACCGGTGACATCAACAAGAACAGGTATCAAAAGCGTGGATGTCGGCAATGCGATGCTGTCGATGCATTCTATCCGTGAAACGGCAGGCACATTCGATCAGGAAGACATGATCAAGGCTTTTGTTGAACATATGATGGGTACGGTCAGTATCTCAGATTAACCTTTGCTAATTACCGAACTCAATAAGGCAGATTGTGTTCCCGTCAGGATCCTGGCAATAAAGATACGTGTTTCCGAAAGCATGTATCCTGTCATGCATTATTCTTCCGCCGGCTTTAAGAATTCGATCTGATGTTTCTTTAATAGATGAAACCGATATTGCAATGGAAAGATGTTTATCCAGTGGTGAATCTTCACTTCTGTAAACAGTGCAATTCACTCCGAATCCCTGGCCTGAATCCATTTTCCAGCCATCCGGTGGATCCGGGAATTTCTCAACTCTCCAGCTGAATGCTTCCCTATAGAATTCCGCAATCTCTTCAGGATCGTCTGATGTTATCTTTACATGGATAATTCTATTCATTTTCTCCACTTGTCCTTCCGTAGTGGTACTTCTCTTCGTATTTTTCATTCATAAGTAGAATAACTATTGAACAATATTCGAGTCAAGTTAAATGAATGTGTGTGAATTGTACTTAAAAAGATATTCAGAAATCCATACTCCTGAATTTCCAGTAGCCTAATCCCAGTAATACAATACTCCAGAATGCAGCGTATATGAGATGAGCAGGAGGGACTGCCGCAGTTACTCCGAAAAATGCAAGATTTTCGGTTATTACAGCCTCCTTGGGAATCATTCCGTATATTACGCCTCTGTAGCCCCTGTCAGCGGGGAAGACATACATGATAACCCTGGTGACCGTCACAAGAGCGTCAGGCGCATCTCCAGGGAACATCTTCATCATTTCATAAACTCCCCCGAACATCGAAGCAACAGCAGCCAGAAAGAAAGTGATGAGCATTGACGCCACTTTCTTGACGATGAGGGAGAGGAGTGTCACGGAAGCCCATACTGAAGCAAGCCAGATGAGCATGGAGATCAGAACCATCGGGATGCTGCGAGGGGAAAATGGAAAATATATCCGAGTAATTACGAATATTCCGGCAAAAAGTATCAGCGATAGAGCAAAAGATACCGCCAGTGGAGCCAGACTTGTTGAAAGAAATACTCTCAGTCTGGATTGGGGCAGTGATAACCAGAATGACATTCGCCCCTGGCCGATCTCCTCCGGAAGCATCGTTGAACCAATCACAATCATCAATGCCGTAATGAGGGTTGCAGCAAGAGGACCGGCTGTTATTATCGCTGCAAGAGCAGCATCAGCAGAACCAAGCATACTCATAACAGGATCAGCTGAATCGTTTCCCGGATTGAATTCAATGGATGATGCTGCGGAAACACCCCACCAGTAAAAGCCAAGGAAAACAGCTGTAGCGACTACGGCAGTCAGAACGATTTTTCTTCTCAGCAGCTGCTCAATACAGTTAAGAAACAATGTCATCCTCCAGATTCGAGTCTTCCATAATTCTGAGAAAAACATCTTCAAGGCTTTCTCTCTTCAGTGTGAGAGCAGAGAAGATGATTCCCGTTTTTAATACGATTCTGGTGAATTCCCTGAATGCAGATGGGTCAGTGAGCTGCACCAGTACACCTTTATCTTCAATCCTGCAGGAATAGCCGGCATTTTCAAGAGCTTCATGCATTTCAGCGGTTTTTTCTGTTTCAACAAATGCAAGTCCTGTCTGCCTTGAGAGAGAGTCAATCCCACCTTCCGCTATAAGACGGCCTTTATTTATGAATGCCGCTGTATCGCAAACCAGTTCAACCTCACCCAGAAGGTGAGAGTTAATTAGTATTGTTGATCCGTTTGAAGCAAGTTTCTTTATCAGATTTCTAACCATTATCCTTCCACCGGGATCAAGACCCGTAGAAGGTTCATCAAGAAGAACAAGCTTTGGTTGCCCTGTCGTAACAAGAGAGAGGGCAACCCGCTGCCTCTGTCCTCTGGACATTTTCCCCATCGATCTGTTCATCAGATCAACACATTCAAGTTCTATGCATCGTTGAATGAAATCATGCATGCTGGATTCATGTCTGATACGTTCCAGCTGCCGCATAAGTACTTTGGGAGTTACCCAGGATGGGAATGTCAGATATTCAGGAAGGTATCTGACGCTTTTTCTTGACAGTGGTGAGGATACCGGAAAATTTACAATATGAACCGTTCCGGAGTCGTATTTAACAATTCCAAGAAGTATTTTCATCAGAGTGGTTTTACCGGCGCCATTGGGACCAAGGAGAGAAAATATCATTCCAGGCTTCACGATAAGGCTGAAATCACGAAGCGCCTGTACTTTTTGATAGGATTTGAATATTTTTTTTACCTGAACCAACGGTTCCTTATTCACTGAGTCTTTCCTTTTAGTATAATAGTCTCTTGTTCATAAACATAACATTACGGGAGACTATTGAGATTCAACAAAAAATTCGCAAGTGCAGCATTCGGGATAATCCTGGGATTATTCCTGTCCTGGCTTCTTCTAAGCACTTCCGGCGGGCATGGCGGTATCGCCGCTGCACTGAATAATATCTTCAACAGAGTTGCAGACGCTGATGCAGGCCTCCTTCTCGGAGCCTTTGCTCTATTTTTTCTCAGTCAGATTCTCAGAGCATTCAGATGGATGATTCTCAGTTTCGGCAGGAAAGTACCATTTTCTCTGTCAATGCCTGTTACATCCATTCATGTAGGGCTTGGACATCTTCTTCCCGTCAGACTTTCAGATATTGCTTTCGTAGGACTTTTCAAACATTTCGGCGCGGTTCCGGTAGGATACGGGACAGCAACTGTTGTATTCGCGAAACTTCTCGATCTTGTCGCTATGGGAATTATTATCGGATCAGCAGTCGCTGCAGGAGTGGGAGAAACGGTTCTTGTAGCGCCCATTCTGATTATAACCGGATGCCTTGGCATTTTCTTTTTTGTTCCTCTTCTTGGAGCCGTCCGGAAACCGGTGCTCTGGATCTTTCAGAAATTACTGCCGGGCAGGAATACCCGATGGTTCGATGACCTTCTTGAAGCATCCACTGTAAGAAGAAGAAAAGGAAAGATGGCATTT
>DAOWNO010000275.1 GCA_030642525.1 Candidatus Aegiribacteria sp. | reverse complement strand
TGAATATGCTGATTCGCTACCTGAGAGTGTGGGGATTTCCCCCTGAAAACAGTCAGAATCTTGGAACAGAAGAATTGACTGCTCTGGCAGAATCTGCCGGTTTTCATGTGCGTGAATCAATATTGATGGGACAAATCACGAAGGCTGCCTGTATGCAGGCGCAAAAGCTCTCCTGACCCTTACCTCTCGATCATCTCGTTCAGATTCCCAGACAAAATGATGCGGTATATGACCGGGAAGAGCATCAGAACAGTAGTTGACATAGAAAGTTTCAAAGTTAGATTAGCCTAATAGATTGAGATACATCTAAAATGATAATATTACTCTAATTTCAAACGCGACAACGAAAGGAAAAAGATGAAACCGTTGTTTGTTGCAGCAGTATTGTGCTTTTCTGTTTCTTCAGTGGCTTTCGAACTTGAGACACCCGAGATCGGCGGTCATATCATGATTGATTTTCTGAGCATGTCTCAGGATACAAGTTACAATCAATCGGGAATGTTCCTTCCTGCTTCAAATCGTTTCAGTGTGAGAAAAGCCACAATTGAAGTCAAAGGCGATGCAGGTGAACTAATCGAGTATGAAGCAACATTCGGTTTAGCCAGCTGTCTGGGAAGCGGAATAACCATGGCTCTCATGGAAGCTGGAATACATGTATTGCCGCTTCGTGATGAAAGAATAGCTCTGGGATTAGGAATGTTCCATGTACGGAGAGGTTTCGAACTTGGTGAGGACTGCGGTCAAACACTGACAGCGGAGAAACCGATGTTCAGGACGGTAATATCACCATCATGCCATCCCCTGGGTGCCGTTCTGGAAACTGACCTCAGTCTCGGCGCTATCGGAGATATTGAAGCTCAGATTGTATATGCCAACGGGAATAATGGAACCCTCAAGGAAGAGCATGACGCCAACTTTGCGCTTTTCTACCGGCTTCCGGTTGCAGGGCTTACTATAGGTGGATTCTATACAGATCTGGTCATGGAAATGAACCCGGAAATTGAGGGATGTGAGGACGCGTCAAGGTACGGCTTAGGCCTCGACTACGAAGCAAACGGAGCAGCGGTGAGAGCCGAGATGATACATATAAAGGGTGTAATGCCCGGAATGCGCCCTCAGGGTTGCTCCGATACAGGTGAAAACGTGGAAAACAATTGTCTGCTTGCCCAGGGCGGTTACAGCTTCAATACCGGATCGGAGTCAATTCCTTCGATAACACCGTATCTCAGCTACCAGAGCTGGGATCGCTGGAGTAATGCCGATTCAGGCGATTACGAATTCTCATGGATCACAGGTGGAGTGAAAACCTGCATAGGCAGTCCGGACACCTATATAACTCTGGATTACCGTATTCCGTCTGCCACTCCGGATGGATTAGATGAAGATGCCTCCGTATTGACCGTAAGGTTAGGCCTGACGTACTGAAAGGAACTGAAATGAAATACATAGCAATTGTTCTGGTAATTGTTGCCGGAGCCGCTTTGAGTGATACGTTCGATCTTATTCCCATTGCGGATACATACACAACCCCATCCGGTGGCTGCTACGGCAGTCTTAACTACATGCAGATAGCGAACAAACCCGCCAGCGGGCATCCCGACGAAAGAGCTATGATGCTGTGGGATATCTCGGAGCACATGGGAGCGACGGCGACGAGCGCGACACTTTACATTAACATCTTCTTCCAGTGTCCTTCCGGTGCTGGAACGTACACGGAATTCTATCATGCGACCGAATCCTGGAGCGAGAGCTGGAGCGGAGCCCATGTACAGCACGGTTCAACACTCTGGCAGTCATATCATTACTCCACTCAGGGATGGGTCGGAGTCGATGTTACTGATCTGGTTCAGGCATGGCTGGATGGAGCAATGGAGAACCACGGTATTGTTCTGCAGGTAGCAGGTGTCTATCCATGGACCAAGTTCCACTCGCGCGAGACCTCATCCAACAGTCCGTATCTGAGAGTAGTATTTCCAGAGGCACTGGATGAGGATACATGGGGTTCGATAAAAGCAGTGTTCTGATAGTTAACGGGATAGTATCCTGCTGAAGAATTCGGGAAGACGGGATTTTAGAAATTATATTTAAAATCATATTCATGATTCTTTGGCTGGGCAACGGATTGAAAAGATAAAATCGAATAACACAAAAAGAGAAATAATCCTGGTTCATATTATTGATGCTGGAATGATGCTGATGCCGATGTTGCATATTTTTACACTGTGGCTTGATTCATTTGACATGGGTTTACCGGATCCGGTTCGATGGGTTGGAATAGCAGGTTTCGGATTTGGACTGGTCTTATTCTGGCGGGTTCATGGAGCGCTGGCAGGAACCGGTCTCCGATTCTTGAAATTAGAAAAAATCATAAACTGATTACCGACGACTCATACAAATACGTAAGACATCCCATGTATACTCAAATATGGATCTGGGTAATATGACAATGGTTGATATTATCAAACAGGATTGTTGGAATAGTGGGAGTTTTGACCTGGACAATTCTATGTGTTATTAGAATACCTGAAAAGGAAAAGATGATGGTTGAGAAATTCGGTCAGAAGTATGAGGATTATATAAAGAGAACCAAAAGAATAATCCCCTGGTTTTGCTGAAAATAAAAGCCCTTCGCCGGCCATACATCGGATTAATCAACTAAGATGATATAAAGGTAAAGGGAAAGGAAAAGTTGATGAAAAGGATCTATTTAAAAACGTTCCTGATTACACTTGCTGCATTTGGAGCAACTTATATGCTTCTGGTGTTTTCCTCCAGGATATCATTCGAATTCTATTCTGCCGTGGGTATCATGTTTGCAGTTATGGCTCCTGGTGCTCTTGTTCTTTCGGGAATAAGGAAATTCAGCGCCTTTACCCGAAACATGTTTGGGATAGTATCAGGACTTTTCCTCTGGGGGTTCATTGGCGAATTCCTTGAAGTGAGAAGTCACCTGATAATTGCTGATTCGAGCTATCTGCCCATACTGCTTGTACTGGTTTCCCTGCTTATTGTAATACTCCTTCAGAATGGCATGCGGAAGTCATACGGTTTCGTGTTCGGGCACTTTGCCGGTATCTGGAGCCTGCACATGTGGATGATTTACCAGTATGAACATCTCTCGAGAACTCACTGGAGTACATATGTGTCGGCAGGTGCTGCGATTATCCTTGGGATACTGGCAGTGTTTCTCACCGGAAAAACCCGGGGAACGAGCCGGAAGATGGCTCTTTCTCTTGCTTCTCTTCTACTGTTCTGGACAGCGCTGGAGTACATATGGGGATGGAGACTCATACCGGGCCCATACTCTATCTAAATATTCAAATATTACTTACCCGCTATTTCGAACGAAAGCATATCTTCCCTGCTGGAGCAGGAGCATCCTTTGCACGAACCGCCAACGGAACATCCAGAGGATACAGCCCTGATCCTTTCCTTCCGCAGAAGAACATCAAGAACCGGCTCCAGTGCAGCCGGTTCCATTCCAAAGTAACCTGCAAGTTCGCGGAGGGAGAGCCTCCGGTGCTTCTCGAGCAGCTCAAGCACTTCGGTAAGCATTAAGCGGCAACTTTCATTCTTTTGGACACAAGTTTCAGGCTGCTGT
>DAOWNO010000330.1 GCA_030642525.1 Candidatus Aegiribacteria sp. | reverse complement strand
GTCCGGATTACCTCCGGCCGCGCAACAGGCAGCTCTTACAAGAAAAGGTCTTATTCGCTTCCCTCCGGATCCAAGTGAATAAGCTGCAAATAATGGAAGACGGGAAATCGCTTTCTGATTCGTGAAAATCTGATCAAGCTCCTGCTCGACCCATAAAGCTGTGCTGGAGAGGCTCTCTTTCAGCCGCTCAGAATCATATTCTCTCATTTATCGTGCGCAATCTGTCTACATTCAACTTATCGTCCAGCACTACTTCAAGACCATTCACATAAGTGTTGCCCTCAGCAACTTTCAGCCTGATATTTCTCCCTGTGATAAATCTTAGCCTTGCTTCCTCCGTGCCCATTCCTATTACTCCATCCATGGAACCGCACATTCCAAGATCGGTTATGCAGGCTGTTCCGCCAGAAAGTATTCTTGCGTCAGCGGTAAGAACATGTGTGTGTGTTCCGGCGACAATTGTTACTCTGCCATCCAGATGTCTGGCCAGAGCCTGTTTTTCACTTGTGGCTTCAGCATGAATGTCAACAATTATTACATCACCCGGATTATTTCTGATGATAGTATCCACAGTCCTGAATGGGCAGTCAAGAGCCATCGGCATGAACAGTCTGCCCTGCAGGTTAATAACCAGGATTCTCACATCCTCCTTGCGGATAATAATATAGCCCTTGCCGGGATTCCCCGGAGGATAATTTGCGGGCCGCAATACAGGGCAGTTCACTTCATCTATATATTCAAACAAATCCTTGTGTTGCCAGATGTGATTCCCTGATGTAATTATATCAACTCCTGCTTCAAGAAGCTGAACAGCTGTGCCTCTGGTCAGGCCAAAACCCCCGGCCGCGTTTTCACCGTTAGCAACGACGAAATCATAATCCCTGTCTTTCAGATACGATACAAGTGTTTCTCGTCCCGGTCTTCCGATAACATCTCCAAATAGTAATATTTTCACTTTATCGAGCCGTCTCAGAAGCCCTGGTTTCCCGGATCACAGTTACCTTTATCTGACCGGGATACTCCATGTCACTTTCGATTTTTCTCGCTACTATCCGCGCCAGTTCTGCTGCTGAATCATCGTCAATCTGTTCAGGTTTTACTGCAATTCTCAGTTCTCTTCCAGCCTGAATCGCATAGGATTTCCTGACTCCGTCGAATGAATCTGCGATTGATTCAAGCTTATGAAGTCTTCTGACGTAAAGCTCAAGCGTTTCCCTCCTCGCGCCGGGACGAGCCGAACTGACCGCATCAGCAGCCTGAATCAGAATCGCATACAGCGAATTACACTCAATCTCCTCATGATGAGCACCAATAGCATTACACACAACAGGCGATTCCTCATAACGCTGAGCCAGTTCCATGCCTACAGCGGCATGCGAACCCTCTATGTCCTGATCAGTCGCTTTGCCAATGTCATGAAGAAGACCGATACGCCTTGCGATAACCGGATCAAGTTTGAGTTCTGAGGCAATAAGTCCGCAGATATTAGCTGTCTCAAGTGAATGCTGGTACATATTCTGACCGTAACTGGTTCTATACCGCAATCTGCCCAGATGCCTGATCAGCTGCTGATGAAGGCCTGAAACATTTGCGTCAAGAGCAAGCTGATTTCCCAGTTTCCTGATCCTTTTCTCCATCTCTGAAGTTACTTTGGCTACGACTGATTCGATTCTCCCCGGATGTATTCTTCCATCTTCCAGAAGTTTCTCCAAAGCTATTCTGGCTATTTCTCTTCTAACAGGATCAAAACAGGAAATAACGACTGCTTCGGGAGTATCATCAATGATGACATCTACGTTAGTTGCAGCCTCAAATGCTCTGATATTTCTCCCTTCCCTTCCGATAATCCGACCTTTCATGTCATCGCTCGGCAGGTTCACAACTGAAACGCAGTTTTCAACGACATAATCCGCTGCACATCTCTGGATTGAAGTAGACAGTATCTTCAACGCTTCTTCTTCCGCTTTGTTCTCGGCGGCTTCCAGTATCTTGCGCGTCAGTCTTCCAGCTTCATGATGAAGCTCTTCCTCCAGATTGGAAAGCATGAGCTTTCGGGCTTCTTCCATTGAAAGATTAGCGATCTTCTCAAGCAGTTTATTCTGCTCATCCATCAGCCTGGTCACCCTTTGATGCTTTGCTTTGAGAGATTGCTCTGTTTCTGACAGACCTGTTTCACGCTTCTTCAGAACTTTCTGCGAATCCTCAAGTTTTTCCCTGAGGATTCCGAGTCGCTCCGTTTCACCTGAAATCTTGCTTTCTTTCCGATCAATATTGACTCTTTTTTCCTGGTATTCCTCCAGAGCCTTAACTCTCTCTCTTGAAATTGTGTCGCGACCTTCGAGAAGAGCTTCACGCTTCAGTGCTTCACCTTCACGCTTTGCGTCGGTTATTATCCTGTCAGCTTCTGCTTCTGAACCTTTTATCTCTCTGGATATAAGCAACTTATGAAGAATGAAGCCAAGTGTAAATGTAACGGCAGCAATCACTGCAGGCATTACTATGTTCATGGTAGCTCCTGTTCAGGCGCAGGTTTGCATTTATGTAAACGGTACAG
>DAOWNO010000290.1 GCA_030642525.1 Candidatus Aegiribacteria sp. | reverse complement strand
CTGTCAGGCAGAACAGCTGCTCTGACTGATCCAATTCCGTATTCCTTTGTCAGATCAAGTATCACTTCTCTCAATCCGGACAGATTATGCAGGTGATGGTGGCTGTCCAGTCCGGTTATCATTACACCTGCTGCAAGAACTCTTTCAATCTGGACTCTCCATTCATCTTTAACTTTCCCGGCCAGAACAGATCCGTTTCTGAACCACGTATGAAAAGAGTCCGGAAACTCGACCCCTGTCAGAAATGGAGGCTCCGAGCAATTCAGATGGACAGATATCCGGACATCCGGACTGCTTGCCATTTCCAGCGCCTCATCGAGGGCAGCGCCTGTTACGAATACGCTCAGGCAGTCAACCCGACCCGCAGAAAGGAGTATTTTTGCAGCTTTATTCACCGATGCGGAAAGCCCCAGATCATCAATTGTCACCTGTATTTTCATCATACCCTTCACACTTTCAGAAGAGTTCTTCTAAGGTTTCGCGGCCCCAGAACCGTTCTGATGGTTCTGAATAATCTTTTCGGTTGAAGATAGAATTTCAGGAATGCCTTCTTCTTCATCTTTTCTATCGAACCGGATGCAATTCCGGCAAGAGAATAGACTGATGTTTGAAAACAGTCAAATTCACTGTAATCCCTGTTAATAAGTTCCTTCGTCATATCCCATAGGATTGTATGAGGAAAAGGGGTCGTAATGTCAAACACAGCATCGTCAAAAGGTTGTTTTGCGGCAAAATCAATTGTTCTTTTCATCTCTTCGATAGTCTCCCCCGGAGCGCCAAGCATAAAATATCCCTGTACGAATATTCCCCTCTCATTCGCCAGACGCAAAGCCTCCTTTACACCCTCTACGGTTATACCCTTGTTATAGATGTCATCCAGAACTCTCTGCGAGGCAGACTCCACGCCCATGTTGATTTTCGCTAGACCGGCTTCCTTCATATGATCAAGCAGTTCTCCGCTCAGCAGATCAGCCCGCACGTTACAGCACCATTTCAGTCCTGTATTTCGCGAAAGCATCTTATCGCATATGGCATGGACCCAGTCATGATCCAGTATGAAGGTGGAATCCTCAAACATGAAAGCGTTAATTCCGAATTCATCTTTGAGATACTCAAGTTCATCAATAATATTCAGCGGCGATCTTTTCCGCATTTTCTTTCCGAATATTTCGGAAAGGGTTGGTTGACAGAATGTACATTTGAACGGGCATCCTCTTGTCGCCATCACAGAAGTCCCTCGCAGCGAAGAATCAACCCGATCCATAGAATACCAGCTGGAGAAGTACTTTTCCATATCAAATATTGATCTGTCCGGAAATGGAATAGAATCAAGATCCTCCGTAAGAAGCAAACCGGGATTTCTTTTAATCCCATCACCCGACATCCAGCAGGCCCCTGGAATATCATCCCACCGTCCGGTCTTTAGAATTCGTGAAAATGCTATCTCTCCTTCACCGGAATAGACAAAATCGGATTTCATCCTTCTGAGTGTATCCTCCGGCAGTACGGTCGCATGCGGTCCTCCCGCTACAAAAACAGCATTAACTTCTGAACTCCGGATAATTTCCGCTATTCTTACAGCGGCTTTCAACTGCGGAGTAACAATGGATATTGCGATAAGATCCGGTTTGTAATCCAGCATCCTGCTTCTGAAAGAGTTGAATGGATCTTTCAGAAAGGACATATCGCAGAGTTCTACCTCGCATCCGGATAGTTTTGCCAGGGCGGACAGACTCGCTATTCCAAGAGGCGGCTGACCGGACGGGTACCGCGTTTCCGGGAAAACAAACAGAATTCTATTGAATGCAGGCATTATTTTCTTCCACCCATTTGAATTTTCTCGATATGAACAGAACCGAAGCGATAATCAGAACGGTTTCTACGGGAAGCCTGTAGCGTACTCCCCCGTGCGCGAGCGAATGCATGAGAAGATACAGCAGGAAGAATGATCCCAGAAACAGAATTCTGCTGTCTCTGCGCCTCCGGAATATCTCTATTGCGCCGAACACCAGTAAAGGCAAGTACAAAAGGAATCCGACCAGAATAAATGCAGGGTTGTCAAGCGTTCCTCCTGCCGGAGAAATGAACAGGCCGAATCGGATAACGGACAGATAGAGAAAAAGTACAGGATTCGCGAATATGAACTGTTTTGATCTTTCCATGAGAATGCTGCTTCTCTCCAGTTCGCTGCTCAATCCTTCCATGGACGGATACTTCAGTAAATCCCTCCTGTTTATCCCGTCCTCGATCCACCCCGGCAATGCTATCCCTTCCATCGACAGGATCTCAGGGTTGTTTCGCATCCACAGATTAAGGGATCCTTTGGTCGGCAATAATACAGGACTGCCCAGCTCAATCTGATTTCTCACAACCCAGGGAACGCAGCAAACGGTAAAACCCGCAAGAAGAAACAGAGATGTTTTCCATTTTTTTCTGAATAGCAGATAGATCATCTGTAGCGGAAGCAGAAAAACAGCTGTGCTTCGGATCAGGAAAAGAAACCCGGACGCAATTCCAGCGGGAAAACCTGACTTGATTCTTTTGCTCGAACGTATGGTCAGCCACATAATTACAGGAAGGACGGAGATATGAATGGAATCTGTCATGGCGTACGCGCTGTAATAAACGTAATAGGGGTATACAGACCAGATAAGCGTTGCCAACAGCGCCTGTTTCTTCCCCCAGTTCTCCTCCGTCATTCTCCATAATGCCCATGCACCAAGCAATGCGAAAAAACAGTTCAGGAGAAATGCGGCTCCTGTTGTCGGTCCCGCAATAAAGAACATCAACGCAAGAATGACGGGATATCCCGCTTCCAGTGAAGCGGTCGGGGTTTCAACGGGCACCATTCCAAATACGTAATCAGGATCACCGCTCCATGCGGTTTCAAGGGTTGTTTCCCCGGCTCTGAAATTTCTCAGCCATCCCATATCCTCACTGAAGGAAAGGCCATCGCCCGATGCTATTCTTCCTGCCAGCCTGAGATAAATGCCCTGATCCCGCGGAGGTTCCGGGAAATATCCTCCAAGATAAATGAACCACGCGATTCTGGGCAGCAGGACAGCCAGCACAATCAAGATGTTCTTATGCTTAAGAAGGCAGTTCAGCATTGTTTCCAGGTAACATTGGATAGCCGGAGCGGAGGATCGATCCTGTGTTCAAGAAGAGTAATGGGATAAAAGAATTCCTTCCAGTGATAATCCTTTCGGGCGGGCGGATCTGTAAGAGCGAGCCCCAGAATATAGGGCCCGGGCTCTTCAACATCGAGCATTATCTCAATACTTGCCTCAACCGATTCGCTGAAGGAAAGCAGAGGTTCATTCATCTCAAGATT
>DAOWNO010000152.1 GCA_030642525.1 Candidatus Aegiribacteria sp. | reverse complement strand
TCAAAACCCTGAACATCAGGGGTGACAACTATTCAGCTGTTGCAATGGAAGGCACTGAAACTATCAGTGATTTCTCCATGCCAAGGGTTCCTGTTTACAGAACCTGGCTCGAAATTCCCATTGGCGCAACTGTAGAATTCTCAATCGAGAATGAAACAGTTCTCAGAGTGGATGGCCCTGCATGGCCCATTCAGCCGGGAATAATGTCAGCGTCGAAAAGTAATCCCCGAGACAATTTCACAATGGAATTCGATGAAAGTGTTTATTCCGGCGAAACAACCTTCCCCGATACCTGGGTAAGAGTAATCTATGCGGGCCATATGCGCGGACGCAATCTTGCTCTTGTAGAAGTTCTTCCTCTTCGCTGGAATCCTGCTGACAATTCCTGTGACCTGCTTTCCGAAGCTACTATCACACTTTCCTATGAAGGCGGCGATCTTGGAGCAACCTTTGCCAGCGCGGCCCGATTCTACGCGCCTCCTTTTGAACAGATACTCTCCGGCTTAACTTCAAACTACGGTACATTCGAGGGTGGCTGCGATACTCCGCCAGCACCGTATCTCATTATCGGCCATGAGGATTTTGTATCAACAGGCATGGACGATTTCGTAACCTGGAAGGAAAGCCTCGGTTTTGATGTAACCATGGTTGACCTCAGCGTAGCCGGCACCTCCTATGCGGATATTGAAGCATACATTCTTGATGCCATAGAAAACTGGGCTGATCCTCCTCAGTACGTTCTGCTGGTCGGCGACACACCTTATCTTCCCGGAAACGCAGCAACTGCGTACGGCGGTGTGACCGATCTCTACTACGTCACCCTTCCTGACGGAGGTTATCTCCCGGATGCATTTATCGGCAGATTCTCCGTAACCTCGGTTGGCCAGGCTGTGTTGATGGCCGACAGGGTCATTGATTATGAACAGAACGTCAGCGGTTCTACTCCCTGGGTACAGAATACATGCTGGATAGCCAGCAATGATAACTGGAATATCTCGGAAGGCACTCACAATTACTGCATCGAGACCTATCTCGATCCTTTGAATTACACATATGACAAGGTGTACCCGCATTCAGGCGGAACAGCGGCAGATGCAATTGCCTCTATAAACGGCGGCATCTCGATGCTCACATTCTCAGGTCACGGCAGCCAGACGAGCTGGGGCGATATGTCCTTCGGCTCAAGCGATTTCGCGCAGCTGACAAATGCCACTATGCTTCCGGGTGTATTCTCTCATTCCTGCGTGACAGGTAATTACGCTTACGGCACAGCCTGGTGCGAAACCTGGACAAGAACAGCCGGAAAGGGCGGACTCTGGTTCTTCGGTTCGGTTCCTGGTTCCTACTGGGACGAGGATGACATACAGGAACGCGCCGAGTACGAGTGGTTCCTTGGAAATGGAATTCACTGGGCAAAGGGTTTCTGCAACGGCGGACTTCTTGCTGTTTTCAATTATTACAGCGGTGGCGGAAGATCCCAATATTATTACGAGGGATACAACCTCATGGGCGACCCATCTGTCCAGATGGCAATCTGGGGCGGAACCGGAATCGGTGATCAATCCGGCGGCAATAGTGTAAATATTAAAATCTTCGTCGCTAATCCTGTAAGATCTTCAGCTGTCATTACTCTCAGCGCCACCGGCCCTGCCAGACTCAATGTATTTGATCTGACAGGACGACTTGTCGCTACGCCTTACGAGGGTGACATTTCCGGCTCGGAATCCTTCAGCTGGAATACATCCGAATTGACACCCGGCATGTACTTCCTTCGCCTGGTGCAGGGCAATGAAGTATCAACTGCAAGGGTTATGGTCATCAGGTAATCCTGATACCTTCCAGCGGGAGAGTTCCAGCTCTCCCGCTTTTCTATCATCTGTGATGTTTTCTTTACATATGGAACGATTTTCAATATCTATGGTTGTTTTTCAGGATTAGTCTACTGACTCAGTCAGATCAAATACTTATTCAGAACGAAAGGAGAAGGCATGAAAATACCTCTTTGCCTTTTAATAATAATTTCCGGAGCAGTTCTGGCTTCCGGTATATCTACAAAGGAATCCTCAACGGGTGGAATTATTCTCGAACTATCAGCTTCACTTCCCGATTTCACTGTAATCAATATCAGGGGAGACAATTACTCGGTAGTATCGATGGATGGAGCGGAAACCATAAGCGATGTCTCCATGCCGAGGGTTCCCGTTTACAGAACCTGGCTTGAGATTCCTGTCGGCGCAACAGTTGAATTTTCAATCTCGAATGAAACCATTATCAATGTGGACGGTCCTCCATGGCCTATTGAGCCGGGAATTCTGTCAGCCCCTAAAAGTGAACCTCGCGAGAATTTCACAATGATACTTGATGAAAGCGTCTACAACTCCGGCAGGGCTTTCCCGGAAAGCCGGGTAAGAGTAGTCTATGCCGGGCATATGCGAGGACGCAATCTTGCTCTCGTCGAGGTTCTTCCTCTTCGCTGGAATCCTGCTGACAATTCCTGTGAACTCCTTTCTGAGGCAACAATCACACTTTCGTACGAAGGCGGCGATCTCGGAGAAAGCTATGCAAGGGCTATTCGATACTACGCTCCTCCTTTTGAACAGATACTCTCGAGCATGCTTTCAAACTACGGTCTTTTCGAAGACGGCTGCAAAACTTATCCTGCGCCTTATCTCATTATCAGCCACGAGAACTTTCTGGGGACCGATCTTGATAATTTCATCGCCTGGAAGGAAAGTCTCGGTTTTGATGTGACACTTGTCGATCTGAGTGTTACCGGCAGTACATACCAGGACATAGAATCCTATATCCTTGACGCGATTGAGAACTGGACAGATCCGCCTGTGTATGTGCTTCTCGTAGGAGATACAATGTATCTTCCCGGAAACATCGCTGCAAGATACAGCGGTGTTACCGATCTCCACTACGTTTGTCTTGATGACGGGGGCTATTTTCCTGATGCCTTCATCGGCAGGTTCTCTGTAAGAACAGCAGAACAGATTGAAGTAATGGCTAACAGACCGGTAGAGTACGAACAGAATGTGAATGGATTCACTCCATGGGTACAGAATACCTGCTGGATAGCCAGCAACGATTACTGGAACACCTCCGAAGGTACTCACAACTACTGCATCAATACTTACCTCGATCCCATGAATTACACGTACGACAAGATTTATCCGCATACTTACGGCAGTAATGCATCTGATGCCATAACATCTATCAATGGCGGCATCTCCATGCTCACATTCTCCGGTCACGGATCAACAACAACCTGGGACGACATGTATTTCAATTCAGCCCATTTCGCTCAGCTGAATAACGACGGGATGTTTCCCGGAGTCCTTTCCCATGCCTGTCTTACAGGCAGCTATGGATCCGGAGCCAGTTCAGCCTGGTGCGAGACCTGGACAAGAACACCTTCCAAAGGAGGCCTCTGGTTCTGGGGATCGGTACCCAGTACTTACTGGCCTGAGGACGATGTAATGGAAAAAGGTGAATACCACTGGTTCCTTGGGGAAGATGTCTACACGACAATGGGCTTCCTCAATGGAGGCAAGCTTGACCTGTATAATTATTACAGCGGTGGAGGAAGATCTGCCTACTACTTCGAGGCTTACAATCTAATGGGAGATCCTTCCCTCAACATGGCTGTATGGGGGGTAGAGGGAATCGAGGATTATTCCGGCGATGCTGTTCCGCAGAATACAGGAATCCTTATTGCAAACCCCGCACGGAGTACGGCACTCGTAACACTTTCCGGTTACGGTTCCTCCGAACTGAACGTTTTCGACCTGACCGGGCGGCTTGTGGAGACTCCTTTCAGGGGTGAGATCGCAGGTACGCAGTCACTGAACTGGGATGTTTCAAACCTTGTTCCCGGTATGTATTTTCTCCAGCTTGTACAGGAAAATGAGATATCAACAGCGAGAGTTATGGTTATCAGGTAATGGCGGGGACATACAGGCTCTGCTGTGTGTCCCCAAAGAACACGCCTCTGCTGCGTGTCCCCGGTATTTTCTTGAAGGAGATAGAATGAAAAAACGCATATTCATAGTTCTTGCTGCAGTACTGATGCTTTCATCAGGCGTGGCAAGCGCGGACTGGCTTTATGCCGTAGATGGAGATTACCTCTACAGTGTAGATCCTCGCGACGGGACATGGAATTCCCTTTCTTCGTCCTGGAGCGGAGCGGAACTGCTGACATCATGTCAGGATAATCTTTACGCCATTCAGGGAGATAACCTTTACATTGCCGATCCGGACAATGGCGACTGGGAATCTCTCTCATCGACATGGGACGGCGCCTATGCTTTAACAGCCAGCGCAACTTCTCTATACGCGTGTCAGATGGGGACCATATACAAGGTCGACCCAGGCAACGGGGGCTGGGAAAGCATTCCGGGTGTTTACGATGGAACGCAGTTCCTCGCATGGGCCGGAGGAGCACTGATGGTTATCCAGAATGATGTCCTCTACAGAACAGACCCTGCTTCCGGAGATTATACGGAGTTCTCCTCCTCATACGCAGGAACTACTGCTATAGCAGGATGTTCGAACGCTTTGTACGTTGTTCAGGGTGATATTCTTTACAGGGTAGATCCGCATACCGGAGACTATTCCGACCTTGGAGGAGGATATCAGGGCGTAACTGAAATGGCTGTGGCTGATGGTCTGATCTATACTATCTGGGAAGGTACCCTCTGGGTTACCGATCCTGATACCGGTGAATTCGCCGGTCTTACCGACAGCTGGGAGGGTGCTACGGCATTCTGCTCGCTTTAGGGTTTATGGGGGACACGCAGCAGAGCCTGCATGTCCCCATGTTGCTTCTCTCAAGAAGACGAGGTAACCCTTCGTCGGCAGGCCGAATATTCTGGAAACATCCTGAATATATTGCCGCTGTTTCTTGATATACTGTTCCGCGACCTGCTCCGTGGTTCTTCCGTCGAATGTATCTGTCTTATAGTCCACGACGATAAGTTCATTGTCATTTTTAAGAAGGAGATCGATGTACCGTTTTTCCATTCCGCTGGATGTAATTGTAATGTACGGATATTCTCTGCTGATAATGTGAGATTGCTCAATGCTGAAAGGAAGATCCATCTGAAACAGATTCAATGAAAGCTCCCTGATTTCATCAAAATCCTTACCATACATCTTTTTCAGAATACACCCGTTTTTCGCGAACCAGGCGCGGGGATCGGAAAAATCAATTTTCTGAAGAATCGCGTGAACATCATCGCCTATTCTGGCTCCTCTGCGCTGCCAGTTTTCCGGTTTCATCTGAGATTCAAACAGTTCTTCTTCGTTATCGGAATAATGGACGCTTATTACAGCGTTCGACCCGGCAGCTTTGATGAAAGGCAATTCATCCACCTGTTCCATCTCTTCAATCAGGCAACACTCAGGATCCTTTTCAATAGCCGCCTGCAAGTTTGACCATAGTATACCTCCCGGAGAGCTTCCGGTTTTTTCCATAGGGCTCGCGAACAGAACCAGAGACTCTTTCGGTCTGGTTACCGCCACATACAGAAGTCTTCTTAATTCCGCGCTTTCTCTCGCCCTGTTCTTCCGTGCTATTTCCGGCCAGAAAGGTGTTTTCAGCGTATATTTACCTTTCATATCCATATGGATACCAAGATTGAATGCAGCTTTCTCATCGTGATCATAGGAGATGACTGAATTTTTTGATCCTGAACGTCCTGAACCGCTTTTCGGCAAAGCGGCCAGAACAACGTGCTTCCATGCCAGACCTTTTGCTCTGTGAACC
>DAOWNO010000020.1 GCA_030642525.1 Candidatus Aegiribacteria sp. | reverse complement strand
TGTCCCGGGGAGCACACCGTGCCGGTATCAAGCTCTGGGACAAGAGCGTGGTTGACAGTTACGCCGAGGATAACGAGGGAGAAGCTTAGAATAACGAATCGCCACTGGCGATGCTTACGAATGGAAATATGAAATATCCAAAGCTCAGAGAACTCGCGGAAGCGATCAAAGCGCTGATAAAGAGGCCTTATACTTCCAAGTTTCCCGCAAAACCACATGTTCCTCATCCGAATTTCAGAGGACAGGTTGTTTATGACGAAGATAAATGCCTTGGATGTCTTGCTTGTGTAGAAGCCTGTCCTGCAAATGCGCTGGCATTCGAAGATATTGTTGAGGGAGAGGGTGCTCCAAAACGAGTGATGATCCATTACACCGATACATGCATTTTCTGCGGCGTATGTGTTGATACATGCATCAGGGAAACCGGAGACACGGGTATTGTTCAGACGAATGAATGGGAACTTTCCTACTTTGATCGCGCAAATGCATTTGAGACTATTGAGAAGGAACTTCAGCTCTGCGAGTTATGCGGAGCTGTCATCGGCACAAAGGATCATCTTCTCTGGCTTGCTGAAAGACTCGGAGAGCTTTCGTATTCAAATCCCACACTGTACCTTTCACGACTGAAGGAACTCGGTCTGGCTGACGACAATATTGCCATGGTATACAAAGACGACGGGCGATCCGACAGAGTCAAGATTCTATGCGCTGAATGCAGAAGAAGAACAACCACATACCCTGAGGAATAACAGAACCGGAACAGAAATCATTGCCGGTGACATTTGAACATGTTACCGGTATTTTGCTATACAAGGGGACATGGACGCTCTGGCGCGTGTCCCCCATAACAATGACGATATGGTGCATGATACCGAATAGACTGTATGCATCCATGCAGTAGAGAGCTGGACAAATGCGCGAATTTAAGAAAAAAATCCGGGACATGTTGAAAGGCAGGATCGTCTATATGGGGATGGGCAACATTCTCAGGGGAGACGACGGTATAGGACCAAAGCTCGTTGAAGCGCTGCGGAAAAAGGGTGCTGAAACTGTGGATGCCGGCACTGTTCCGGAGAACTATGTGGGTCCGGTGAAAAGGCTTGAGCCCGATATGATAGTTATGATTGATGCGGTGCACCTTGAAAGGGAACCGGGAGCAGTAGAGCTGCTGAAGCGGGATGAAATACTGGAGAACAGCGGTTTCAGCACTCATAGTCTTTCACCGGTTCTGGTAATGGAACGGCTGGAAAGCGAGACAGGAGCCGAAGTATTCATGCTGGCAATTCAGCCGGGAACTCTCAAACTTGGAGATCCACTGTCCCCGGCAGTAAACAGTTTACTGGCAACCCTCACCGACCTCCTCCCGGGGACGTAGTCTGTTTCGTCAACCTGGAGGTATAATAATGCAATGAAGATGGAAATAAATGAACAATGACAGCTCGAATGTAAAACAGAGACCGAGAAGACCCTCAGGGGGGAAAGTGGTCGTATATCTGGCAATCGCCGTTGTTCTTTCAGCTTTCCTTCTGATCAGCACTTTCGGAGTTCAGCTGGTAGATGATGGCTATTACTATCTGGAAATTGCTCGAAATATCTCCTGTGGAGACGGTTTTACTTTTGACGGAATAAATCGAACAAACGGATTTCATCCATTATGGCAGGTTATGCTTGTTCCGGTATTTCTTCTAACCCGGAGCAGAGATCTTGCTGTTCAGGCTGTAACCATGCTGCAGACGTTGCTTTTTGCAGCAAGTGGTTTTGTTCTTTATAGGATCCTGCTTGAAAATACGAAGAAAATTCTCCTTTCTGTAGCAGCAGCTGCTTTCTGGCTTCTGAATTTCTGGTTCTGGAGCAAGGGAGTCCTGTCCGGAATGGAGACAGGACTCCTGGTATTCTGTTACGGGATAAGTCTTCTTCTCTTTACCCGTTCACTTCGTGGAATGTACAGCACGTGGCCGCTTTCCATTTCCCTTATCGTAACCTGCATGGCCAGGTTGGATTCACTTGCCCTGGTCATTGGAATCTGTCTGATCTTCACTCTTTCCGGAAGGTTCCGTGATGCCCTTCGCACAGGGTTTCCGGTGATGATCTATCTGATACTCTATATGATAGTCAACAAGCTGTATTTCGGAGGAATATTCCCCGTTTCAGGATACATTAAATCCGCTACAGGCAGTGAACTTTTAAGACAGCTGTTTGCAAATGGAGACACGCGATTCTTTCAGCATGGAGTAATGAATTTTGTCAGTTTTGTCACCATTGGAGGACGTCTTTCTCTTCCGGCAGCGCTTGCGGCTATTGGAGGAACCATCTTGACAGCAGTGTGGTTTATTAGAACCGAAGTTACTTCGAACAGAGAACTTTTGGCAGTTTGCTGCAGCTACACAGTCTGCCTTCTGCTTTACTATTGCTTCATGTACGACTCGCTTCTGGATGTCTATACCTATTACTGGTTCCCTGTGATTTTTGGAGCAATGATTTCATCTGTTCTTCTGTTATCACGAATCAGACTAAGGTTGCTCAGGCAGGGAATTACATGGATTCTTCTTGTGGGACTTGTAGGTTTCAATATTGTGTATGCCAATGATCGTCTGCAGGGGTATTCATTTGTAATTCCTGATTCCCGGAGACCTGAGCGGAATGGCGTTGATTTCCTGAACACACTTGATGATGGGACAGTGATCGGATCATGGGATGCCGGATATGTCGGATATTACTGCAGACATCGGGTCGTGAATCTGGATGGCCTTGTCAATAATTACGAATATCAGACGATTCTGCACGATCAGGGTCTGAAAAAATACCTTTATATGCAGAACATCACATGTATTGCAAACATTGATTATTTCATAGGGACTCGTGATATGATCGAAAGTATGGTAGGGTGGTATCCGGTTTTTGAGGATTCTAGTGATTTCCCCAATCCTGTTTCACTCTTCTCAGTATCCGTGGATAAGAACCTTTATGCTTCCCGGCAGTCCAGAGTATTTTTCGTGTACTGCCGATCAGGTGCTTCTCAACCTGAAAACTGATTCTCCAAGAACCAGCTTGATTGTACATTATCGGTCCCGAGCAGATGCCCGGAAAGCAGCAGAGGATGAATCAGTAACAGAGCAGTTCTCAAACATCCTTTTTTTGATATGAAACTTTTACAAATTACATTTTCAGAGGCAAACAGAAAGCTCGAAGAGGACTTGTTAAACAATTCTTTATTACAAAGCACTCAGGTTGACCTGGTATCAGATATGTCTTATGCTGATTTATATGAAATGAAGAAAAAGATTTTTTGTATAGAAAGAAACAGGCAATAAAGAGGAGATTGCCATGTTCAATCATATTCTTGTTCCCCTTGATGGCTCTGCGGTTGCCGAATGTGTAATACCTCATGCCAGAATTGTTGCTGAAGCTCTTGGAGCAAGAATAACTTTACTTCATGTTCTTGAGCGTTCCCCCTTTCCCGATCTGAACAGCACGATTAATCCACTCGATTGGCATATCAGGAAGACCGAGGCTCAGACCTACCTTGACAGAATGACTGACTTTCTTCTGGATTCCGTTCCTGACGTATGTAACGTAATTGTGGAGGGACACGCGCCTGAGGAAGTGATCGATTACGCTCATCACAATAATGTGGATCTCATAGCCCTCTCCAGTCATGGAAAAAGCGGACTCAGCAGCTGGAACGTCAGCAGTGTCGTTCAGAAGATCATACTGCGCTCATACATTTCCACATTCATCATAAGAGCATACAAGACTACGGGGGGGTATAAAGGCAAAGTTGCGTACAAGAAAATCCTCATCACTCTTGACTGCTCGCAGCGTGCAGAGAGCGCACTTCCCCTTGCTATAAGTCTGGCCAGGCACCAGGGAGCCAGACTTCTGCTTGCACACGTTGTCAGAAGACCGGAGACGCCCGGACACCTGCCTCGCTCCAGGGAAGATACAGATCTTGCGGAAAAACTTATGGACAGAAATTATTCTGAGGCGAAACATTACCTTGATCAACTGGATTCCCAGCTTTCCTCCACGGAAATATCAATTCAGACCTCTCTTCATAGTGGAAACAATCCTGCCGCTATTCTTGATGATCTGGTGGAAAGCGAGAATGTTCATCTTGTCGTTCTCTGCGCACATGGGCATAACGGTGTGGAGAAGTGGCCTTACGGAAGTGTTGCCGTGAACTTTATTGCATATGGAACAACTCCTTTACTGATAATGCAGGATATTCCCTTCGAAAGGTCGTTGCTTACGAGAGCGGAGAGTGCCGCAAGAGAAAGGCCGGGGCATTAGGGTAACCCGTGCCTATCAGAAGGAACAAGGAAACCGGGTAGGTAATGCAGCCAGGCAGTGGTACGCACAAAGTCCCCGAAGAAACAGGTCTTTCCATTCGCAGACTTGCGGAAAGTAGTACTATATCCGGAAACAGGAACAGAACATTTAACCTTCCCGCAAGGCTCCGTCAGTACAGGATTCTCATGCAGTCGGCTTACAAGTACTTCAGCAGCTCAGAGGAGGAGGAGCATTCCCATGCCGCTGAATGGGTGCTGGATAACTACTATATCATTCAGCAGGCTATACGCCAGGTGCACGAAGACATGCCTGGTGATTACTACAGGCAGCTTCCCGTTCTCAAGTCCCCCGTTCACCTCGAGCCTTCAAGAGCATTCTCAATTGCATGGCAGATTATCCAGTGTTCTGAGAATCAGCTTGATATGGCGCTTATAACCCGCTTTGTACGGAACTACCAGAAAACTGCTCCACTTACCATGGGGGAACTCTGGGCAATCCCGACTATGCTCAGATTCGGTATTCTTGAGAAGCTTTCCCGGTTGATCTCCAGTATTACCAACCTGCCCTGCGAAGGGATCTGTGATATTGGTAAAGCTAAAGAAACAGTGGATGATGATGACATTGTAGCTGGCTGCATACAAAGCCTAAGGATGTTCGCAACACAGGACTGGAAGGATTATTTCGAGAAAACAAGCCTGGTAGAAGGTATTCTAAGGCATGATCCTTCCGGTGATTACGCTGAAATGGATTTTGCCACACGTAACAGTTACAGGCTGACAGTTGAGGAGATAGCATCCGAATCGGGTCTCGATGAGATTGAAGTTGCTCAGGAAGCAATCGGAATGGCTGATGAGGCTGGCGATGACCCGCGTTCAGGGCATGTCGGTTTCTTCCTGCATACCCGGGAGGGGCGCAAACTGCTGGAAGACCGACTCGGTTACACCAGACACGCGTTCGGAGACTTCAGAAGAATGCTCCTGGAACATGTATCAGAAGTATACGCAGGCTCGATAGCGCTGATCTTTCTTATCTTCCTGCTGTGCATGCTGGGGTATGCGTTTGCTGAAGGTGCAGGTATTCTTCAGATGGTATCTGTTCTTCTACTGTGCATGCTTCCAGCGTCGGCAGCAGGCGTCGACATTGTGAACACCTTCCTTATGCACAATACCATTCCCAGGCGTCTTCCACGGATGGATTTCAGCAGAGGTATACCTCCCGAGTACAGAACTATGGTAGTCATACCAACACTTCTGAGTAATCCTGGAGATGTTCACTCGATGATAAGGCAGCTTGAACGGCATTTTCTCGCGAACAGGGACAGGAATCTTACTTTCGCCGTTCTTTCCGATTTTGCTGACGCTCCGGAGCAGGAGATGCCCGGAGATGGAGAATTGCTTGAACTGGCTTATAGTGAGATAAAAAGACTCAACAGGAGATATCATCGCAGTTCCGGGGATCCTTTTTACCAGTTTCACCGCCGAAGGGAATTGAATCCCGGTGAAAGCTGCTGGATGGGATGGGAGCGAAAGCGAGGAAAGCTCATGGAGTTCAACCGCCTGCTTCGCGGAAAAGGTAGAACTTCATTTGATGTCCGCATCGGTGAGTTGAGAATTCTTCCCGATATCAGGTACGTAATAACTCTTGACGCGGATACATCCCTTCCGCAAAATTGCGGGAGAAGACTCGTTTCAACAATGGCGCATCCGCTCAACAGGGCACTTCTCGACCGGAAGACCGGAAGGCTCATGAATGGTTACACGGTCCTCCAGCCAAGGATTCTTGCAGGGCCATCAAAAGGGCCAGAATCTATCTTTACCAGAATCTACGCAGGTGATTTCAGCATAGATCTGTATTCAAATGCCGTTTCCGATGTGTATCAGGATCTTTTCGGTGAAGGTAATTATGTCGGAAAAGGCATCTACGATGTTGAAGCCTTCGACGTGTGCCTTGACGGGAAAATTCCGGAGAATACACTTCTCAGCCATGACCTTTTCGAAGGAATATACGGAAGGGCCGGTCTTGTTACCGATATTGTCCTCTACGAAGACTATCCTCCGCATTATCTGGCATGGACAAACCGGCTCCACCGATGGATAAGGGGAGACTGGCAGCTTCTTCCATGGCTCCGCTCAACAGCTCCGGATGCAACCGGAAGCAGGAGGCAAAACAAACTGTCTTTTCTGGATCAATGGAAGATTATCGACAATATTCGGAGAAGTCTGCTCAGTCCCGCTCTTCTCATCCTTCTCGCAGCAGGCTGGTTGTGGCTGCCCGGTTCACCGATTTTCTGGACATTTTCAGTTCTACTGATTGAATTCAGGTGTCCGCTGACAGATACCATTTTCGATTTCTTCAACAAGCTCAAACGGAAATCCTCACTGAAGGTAACAAAACCGGTAAAGGCAAGCTGGCTGCGATCGCTGTTCGCGCTTGTTTTCCTTCTTTACGAGACATCCATAACGATTGATGCAGTAGTCACAACAATTGTCAGGCTTACCATCACAAGGAAAAGACTGCTTCAGTGGAGATCAGCGGCACACACGGTCAGAATGTTCGGAAGAGACCTGAAAGTGGGGCTCGTATGGGCGAGAATGTATACCGTTATCATCTTTGTGCCCTTTATCTGCGCGATTCTCCTTCTGCTCCATCCTGAGGGTCTTCCATTTGCCGCGCCATTTCTGATAACATGGTTCATATCTCCCAAGATCGCTCACCTTATCAGCAGAACCCCGTCAGCTTCAAAAATACCGTCCGAGGATAAACAGTACGCAAGTCTGCGCATGCTTGCCGCACGTACATGGTATTTCTTTGAGACATATGTCGGTCCTGAGGACCACTGGCTTCCGCCGGACCACTTCCAGGAAGAACCTCTTTGCGAAGTAGCCCACAGGACTTCACCTACGAATATCGGTCTTTTTCTTCTCTCCATTCTAGCGGCTCATGACAGAGGTTACATAGGTATACTTGAGTTATCACTGCGTCTCTCGGACACACTTGATGGTATGAAGCAGCTTGAGAGATACAGGGGACACCTGCTGAACTGGTACGACACCCGCACTCTCAATCCTCTGCCTCCCCGATACGTTTCGGTGGTCGACAGTGGTAATCTTGCGGGATGTCTGCTTGTCCTCAAACGGGGTTGTCTCGAAATGCGCATTACTCCAATTTTGAGCAGAAGGCGATGGAAAGGTTTCATAGATACTCTTGATATTCTTTCATGTATTCTGAAAGAGGTGGGTTTCGATGAGACTGATCTTTTTGAAAGTATTTCCGGAATCCGGAGAATGGTGATAGAAGCGCTTGATAATCCGCGAGTCTGGGTAACGCTGCTGATGGACCTCTACAACACACAGCTGGTCAGGATGGACCGTATGCTCATCGAGATTGTCCGGAGGAATACCGGTACTGTTGATATCTCCACATTAAAGGAGTTACGGATATGGTCAGGCAAGATGAAAAGACACCTTGGCAACATGCTCCGAGAGATAAACACTCTCTTTCCCTGGATGATTCATATCTGCAATCCTCCCGAATTCTTCAGCCATGTGGACACTGCAAGAGCCGTTGTAGACGCCTGGCGTTTCCTCATGGATTCTCTGCCTCCCTGTCCGTCGCCGGAGATGATAAAGGGAATTATACCAAGGGTCAGGTTCCGGCTTAACTCCCTGATAACCCTCCTGAAAGATGAGCCCCTTTCATCGGAATCTGCGATGGATGCGAAAGAGTGGTGTCTGAAACTGGAGGATCTGATCGATGAGAGTCTGAAGGAATCCGGTAATATTCTTCAAAAGATCAACGATCTGGCAGCCGCGGCGGAGAAAGAGTTCAAACGGTTCAATTTCAGTTTCCTGTTCAGCAGACGGAGAAAGGTCTTCCATATCGGATACAACGTAGAATCAGGTCATCTTGATCAGAACTACTACGATCTCCTTGCATCGGAAGCCCGCCTGGCAAGTCTGGTGGCGATTGGAAAGGGCGATGTTCCGCGAAGCCACTGGCTGCACCTCGCAAGACCGCTTACTGTCACAGAGGGGATGAAGACGCTGATCTCCTGGAGTGGCACCATGTTCGAATACCTGATGCCTATCCTGCTTGCCGGCAGCAATGAAAACAGCATTCTGGAACAAAGCTGTCGTGCGGCGGTAAAGAGCCAGATCGCTTACGGCAGGAACAGGAATGTGCCATGGGGAATAACCGAATCGAGCTACTATAGTTTCGATGCTGGCAGGCACTACCAGTACAGGGCTTTCGGGATTCCGGGTCTTGGTTTCAAGCGAGGACTGGATGAGGACCTCGTGATATCTCCGTACGCTTCTCTGCTCGCGCTTCCCATTGAACCAAAAGCTGTTCTAGCAAACATAAAGGATCTTATAGCCAGCGGCCTGCTGGGCAGGTACGGCTTCTACGAGTCGATCGATTTCACAATTAAACGGCTTGCGATGGGCAGAGAAAGCGCAGTTATACTCTCCTACATGGCGCATCACCAGGGCATGATACTTCTTTCCATCGTCAATTTCCTCAACAGTAACTGCATGGTTCGGCGCTTTCTATCCGAACCTCTTATACAAATAGTTAATCTTCTGCTATATGAACAGATTCCAGCGGAGTCTCCTTTAGAACAACCCCGACCTGACATCCCGACTGTATTAAGACCGTCAATAAGCGGGACCGCTCTTGAGCAATGGCTGGTTCCTTTTGATTTCCCGATTCCACTGGTTCATTATCTCTCGAATGGCAGCTACGGAGTCCTCATTACTGAAGCAGGCGCAGGTTACAGCCGATGGAAGGGGATTGACATCACGCGCTGGCTGAGTGACACAACCCTGGACAACCGGGGTACATGGGTATACCTGACTGATCGGGAGACAGGAGATATATGGTCTATGGGAAGGCAGCCTGCAGGAACGCAGCCCGATAAATGCGAGATCCGCTTCTTTCCTCACAAAGTGGAATATCTCAGGTGGGACAATGACATCTTCTCAAGGATGGAGATAGTGGTTGCTCCGGAGGACGATGCTGAAATACGGAGAATCGATCTCAGGAATAACAGTGACCGCGCAAGAAAGCTTTTTGTCTGCAGCTATGCGGAGGTTGTACTGGCTCCTCATGACGCGGATATAAGCCATCCTTGCTTCAACAGGCTTTTCATAGAGAGTGAATATCTGCCCGAAGAAAACGTTCTACTCTTCCGTCGCAGGCCGCGTACAGCGGAAGAAAAGGAAATATTCGTTGTCCACATGGTTACGGGTTCGGATGGGAACAGATCCTATGAGATCGACAGGGAGAGATTCCTTGGCAGGGGAGGTTCCCCCCGTAATCCACAGTTCCTGCGAGATCGGAAGGCGGCTTTTTCGACAAGAAAGACAGGAACAACGCTTGACCCTGTCATGGTCGCCGGTATCGAGATCGAACTGCTTCCACTTGAAAGTGCCACGCTCTTCTTTGTCACTGCAGCAGCCAATGATCGAACTGCGGCTTATTACCTTGTAAAACGCTACAAAAGCCGTTCCGTTATTGACGAAGCTTTTTCGAGAACCGGCTCCTTCTGCAGGCGAGAAATGGACAGAATGAACCTGACATCCTTGGAACTGGAGCAGGCGCAGCTTCTCCTTTCGGTGCTTGTTTATCCGGGACATGCTCTTCGCTGCGGATCGGATATTCTCAGGAACAACACTCTTGGACAGCAGGGACTGTGGCAGTTCGGTATATCCGGCGATAATCCTCTTCTTCTTGTCACTGTGGATACAGAGGATGACACGACTCTTGTGTATGATCTGCTCAGAGCGCACGCATTCTGGCGGAGCAGAGGACTTACGATAGATTTCGTGATTCTGAACATGAAGGAAAGTTCCTATGAGCAGGATCTCCAGGACCAGATTCACAGTCTTATCTCCCGCACTGGAGGAGAAAAATGGATGAATCGCCGGGGAGGAATATTCCTTCTGACGGCGGATCAGATGGAAGAACGGGAAAGGATACTGCTGCAGACGGCAGCGAGAGCCGTGCTCGATTCCAGGGCAGGCTCCCTCGGCAAACAATTGGAACGACTTGCCGGAAGATCTGTAAGACTCCCGGGATTCGTTCCCACACTGACGTCTACAGATGTAGAAGAAACAAGACCCCTGGAAAGACCGAAAGGTCTGCTTTTTGACAACGGTACAGGAGGGTTTACGCCGGAAGGCAGAGAGTATGTCATCTATCTCGATGGTGAAAACCGGACACCTGCCCCGTGGATCAATGTCATCGCCAATCCCACTTTCGGTTTCACAGCTTCAGAGACCGGTATGGAATGCAGCTGGGCTGAAAACAGCGGAATGAACCGCCTTACTCCATGGAGGAATGATTCCGTAACGGATATGCCCGGCGAGATCATCTATCTCAGAGACGAGGAGACAGGTAGATTCTGGTCTCCCACTCCCCTTCCCTTGCGCGAGAATGAACCTTACATCATTACCCATGGAGCAGGTTACACAATCTACCGGCACAGCAGTCATGGTCTGGAACAGCGGCTTGCCGCCTGTGTCTCACTCAATAATCCCATAAAAGTCATGAACCTGAAACTGGTAAACTCGTGGAGCTGCAACAGGAGAATCACAGTAACGTTCTACCTCGAACCTGTCATGGGTACTACCAGATCTGAGATGCAGCAGTACATAGTTCCGGAGTTCAACACTTCCTGCAAAGCTCTGATGGCACGAAATACCTACAATTCGGAATTCAGGGGAAAAGTACTCTTCCTTGCCTCAAGCCGCGAACCAAACGGTCTCACGACTGACAGGACGGAGTTCCTTGGACGCCGGGGAAGTTACTCCAGCCCCGCTGCTCTCGGTCGTGTTGGGCTTTCAGGTACTGTGAGCAGCGGACATGACCCGTGCTTTGCCATGCAGATCATGATCTGGATCGGACCTGGTGAGGAAAAAGAGGTCACGTTCCTCCTGGGGCAGGGCGAAGACAGGGAGAACGCTCTCGATCTTATAAAGCAGAACATGATCAGAGCGCAGGAGGGCGTTATTCTGACTGATGTTACGGCTTTCTGGGACAACCTGCTTGGGAAGGTTCAAGTTGAAACGCCCGATACGGGAATGAATCTCATGCTCAACAGATGGCTGATCTACCAGACTCTCTCCTGCAGAATCTGGGGCCGCACAGCCCTTTATCAGTCGAGCGGTGCCTTCGGTTTCCGTGATCAGCTTCAGGATGTCATGGCGCTGAGCAGTGCCGCCCCCGAGATATTCAGGAGCCATATACTGAAGTCGGCATCCAGGCAGTTCAAAGAAGGAGATGTTCTTCACTGGTGGCATCCTCCATCCGCCAGAGGGATTCGAACAAGGTGCTCGGACGATCTTCTATGGCTTCCATATGTAACAGCTGTTTACATTGAAAAAACCGGAGACCTGTCGATTCTTTCCGATTCAATCGGTTTTCTGGAGGGACCGGAGCTGGAAGATGAAGAGAGCGAGCACTACGCGCTATACAGTGAAAGCAGAAAAAAAGCTGCCCTCTACGATCACTGCCTTCTTGCGCTGAAGAAGGGATCGACGAGAGGCGAACATGGTCTTCCACTGATTGGAAGTCACGACTGGAACGATGGAATGAACCGTGTCGGTATAGAAGGCAAGGGTGAAAGTGTCTGGCTCGGATGGTTCCTCCTTGACACACTGAAAAGGTTCGCTCCCGTCTGCGAACTGATGGGAGATATTGCCAGAGCAAGAGACTATCTCAACCAGGCTGAAACGCTCAGACAGGCACTCGAAGAAAACGCATGGGATGGGGACTGGTACCTCCGCGCCTTCTACGATGATGGCTCTGTTCTTGGCTCGAAAGAGAATATCGAGTGCCGTATCGACTCGATTGCGCAGTCCTGGGCTGTTCTTTCAGGCGCCGGGGAACCCGGCAGAGTGGAAAAAGCGATGGGGTCAGTCCTGGAAATGCTGGTGGATATTGAGGACCAGCTCATTCTCCTCCTCACACCACCATTCGATAAAACAGAAAGAGATCCGGGCTACATAAAGGGTTATCTGCCCGGTATAAGAGAGAACGGCGGCCAGTACACACACGCGGCTGTATGGGGTGGCCTGGGCCTTTGCCAAACTGGGTAAGGGGAACACCGCTGAAACCCTTTTCCAGCTCATGAATCCTGTATACCACAGCGATACTTTACTGAAGATGAAAAGATATAAGGTGGAACCATACTCGGTTGCGGCGGACATCTACAGCACACCTCCGCACAGGGGAAGAGGAGGCTGGACTTGGTACACAGGTGCCGCAGGATGGCTCTACCGTCTGGGTATTGAAGCGATACTTGGAATCACCCGAAAGGGTGACAGACTGATAATCAATCCATGCATACCCGAATGCTGGCGCGAGTTCAGAATAACGATTCGCTATGACTCTTCCGTATATCACATACATGTGGAGAATCCTGAAGGAATTTCCAATGGTGTCATCAGTGTAGAAATGGACGGAGAATACTTCACCGAGGAAGACATTCTCTTGGATGATAGCCGGGCTGACCATAATATCAGAGTGATTATGGGATAAAAAAGCACTTACATCCGGGCAGAAGTTTTCTGTAAATGTTGTATATTAACAGTATTACACCTTGAGCAATTCTTTACTGGTTTGAGTGCAGAAGACAGATGCGGGTTGTTTTCCCGGAGATGGTCTGAGAACTCCTTCGCGAGACTACGTTCCTTGGATGGATGACGTCTCCGAGATAGGAGATGAGTGATATGCTTCAGGCAATCCAGAATATTTCCGTATTACTTTGTTCCTCTGTGCCTTCTGCCTTTTGTGGCTGCTGTCTTATTGCCTGATTAGTTACCAATAATCTGTGAAATCGGTGGTAGAAAAAAATATGGGCGTCACTTTGAAATTCAATTACATGAAACATATTCCAGTGTTGCATTTTGTCCTATTTCTATTTTGTGAAATAAAATACGCATTCTCCTTTACCATTTAAGTTCAATTCATCCGGCAGCGTTTCATGACATCCAATTACCAGAACGCCTCCGGGCACCAGGCGTTGCCTTAAACGATTCAGTATCTCTCGTTGTAGTCCCACATCAAAGTAAGTGAAAACCAGATTTCGACACAAAATAAGATGGAAAGAGCTTGCTGGCATGATTATGCGGATATCTTCCCGGTGAAAAGCCACAGAATTTTGGTATTCCGACTTCAGAAACCAATTTTTACCTGATTTTTCAAATGCCGAATCTCTCCATGTCTCTGGCAACTCTTTCAGGCTTCCAGCAGTGTAACAACCTGTTCGAGCCCGGTTCAGGAGATCAGGGTCTATGTCAGTGGCTTCCACATAAAGGATAAAGCTGGGGAAATGGCGACTCCACAACGTCTTCCACCCGATTACCATTGTGTACGCTTCTTCTCCTGACGCGCAACCAGCGCTCCAGCAGGACACCATTTTTTCCCCAGTGTCCAGTGCCAGACGAGCCATCTCAGGCAGGATGTCGCGAAATAAACGGTCAAACACACCGCGATCGCGGTAAAACCGGGAGACTGTGACCCAGCAACATTGGTCCAGAATAGGCCATTCTTCAGGATGGGCAATCAGGTAGGACCGATATGCATCAATACTCGGCAGTCCGAGTTGAGCGATTCTTTTCTGAATGCGCCGGCAGACTTGACGGCGAACCCGGCGGAATCCCGACCAACGCATGTTCAATTGAGGGAGCGCCCATTGGAGTAACGATACACAATCAAAGTTGTTCATTATGACACGCCCCAACATCAGGAATAAACTGGACAGAGCAAGATTTAGTCTAAAAAACAGTCAATTACTGCCGATCAGGCGCTGTTCAATTTGAAAACTGATTCTCAAGGAACCCGCAGAATTCTTCCATTCCCTCACCTGTTTTCGCTGATACGGTGAATACCATAACTTCCGGATTAAGACTTCTGCACTCGTCTATCGTTCTGTTCACGTTGAAATCAATGTGTGGGAGAAGGTCCATCTTGTTGATTAAAAGCACTGATATAGTGCTGAAAAGGGACGGATACTTAAGTATTTTATCATCACCCTCGGGCAGGGAAATGAGTCCTATCTTGAGGTTCTCACCAAGATCGTAACCGCTTGGGCAGATCAGATTCCCCACATTCTCTATACAGAGCAATGCGAGTTC
>DAOWNO010000019.1 GCA_030642525.1 Candidatus Aegiribacteria sp. | reverse complement strand
ATCTTGGGTATTCCTGCGCCCAGTCTGCTTCCTGTCCCGGCAGCCAGTATCAGAACTTTCATGCCTTTATCATATCCCTTTCAAATATCCTTTTCATTATATGGAAAGCAATCATTCCAGGTGCAGATGGTTTGACAAACTCCTTCATCGGTATTCTCTCAGTCAAAGAAACTTCAGCAGGCGCAAACGGAGTTGCTGGAAGCCTCCTGATGAGACTGAATCGGAGTCTCCTTAATCCCGGCCCCGCGAGTCTGCTCCATCTGGCTCCGTTTCGGAAAGCACTTATCATCCCGGATATTCCTCCGGCAGCATCCCATGGGAAGATATTCAGTGAAACTTCAATCCCATTTGAAACAGCGGCGGTAATTGCAGATTTGAGCTGGACTGGATCGTAGTCCTTTCCCATTCTCTTCATCTGCTCCGCTGTCCCTCCATCGGGAGAAAAAGAAACAGCTGTGCAGCCGGAATCATGGATGAATGAAGCGTAATCCACGTCAAAATCCAATGCGGAATGATATGCCTCCCAGGTAATACCGGAATTAATGGTTTTGACCATTGAAGCCACTTCAATTCCCCTTGCCCTTCGATTGTTCAGAACCGGAGCTATCAGGAAAAAGTGTCGGAAGCCCTGCGCAGCAAGCTGCTGGATATCACTTCTTATCAGTTCAAGGGATCTTTCCTGAACGATCTTCCCCGATATTGCGGAGTAGGAGCAGTATGTGCATCTGCGATCACATCCCCTGTTAACCTCCACGCCCAGTGCAAGGTTTTTTTCGAAAGGAATGTAGGATGATAAAGAAAGAAGATCGAACCGTGGAGAAACAAATTCCCCCTTTCCGCCGGGATAGAGTCCGCATGCTCTGTTCCTGACCAGTTCATCCACAATGAGCTCACCGTGTCCTGTTATGCCGCAGTGGATACGCTTTGAATGACGCATTATCTGTTCCGCGAAAATGCTGAAACCGGCTCCTCCTGCAAATATGTATGCATTCGGACAGAGTCTGGAAGTGAGTTCTATCTGCTCAAGATACAGGGGAATGTAACTGTATCGATCAAAATAGGAGGTGGTGTCGGCATTTCTCAGACTGAACCCTACGCTGTCAGGCTTGTAATCCGCAAGGACAGATCTGAGCTTCTCCATTGGTGACCGGCTTTGATTAAGATCCTCGATCTGAATTTCGTGCTCCGCCAGTGAACCGGCGATAGCGGCAAGCCCCAGAGGCAATACCGGATGCTGCTCTCTCCCGAGCCAGGCTTGAACCAGCAGGATTCTCATTACTGTCTGACCGATTCCAGAGCCATCATTCTCACTTTTCTATCCGCTTCAGGCCACCTGATGAGATGTGGAGCCGATGTATGAAATGGTCTCTCCCTCCAGACAGGATTCTTGCAGGAAAAACCGGCTGCCTTAATCTCACTCCGCCAGTTATCCGCTGTAAGATGGTTCTCATCGGAACCGTTTCTGAACCTCCATCTTCTTGCCTCTTCCTCGAACCCTGTGATTCCCTTTTCGAAACACCAATCCTCCAGAAGAAGGAAGATTCCGTTCGGTTTCAGAATTCTGTGTATCTCGCTCAGAGAGTTCTGGAGAACCTTTTTATTCAGGTGATGCAGGACAGCCATTGCCACCACGCAATCCGCCATACCATTCCGGAGTGGAAGGATTTCCGCCCTGCAGTTAAGGAAAACACCGGACGGCCTGGCCTTTGAAGCCACTCTGAGAAACTCGATGGTAATGTCCGTGCAGATGTATTTCTTGATAAAAAGGGTTCTCCCGGCGATTATTCCAGGTCCGCAACCGATTTCAACAACAGTATCAGGTGATATCTTCTTCAGTTCTTCCAGTATGTATCCATCGGCAGCCGATAACACTCTGCCAGCTGTGTACTCCCTGACCTGCTCCGGACGGAAGCGCGAGATATCTGTCATTCCCTGTGACCTATGGATCCGGTCAAGGGCGACCCTCCTCTGGTTATCAGCATGCCGTACCTCTTCTTCAATTCCATGCGGGAAACAGGGCCCTCCGGGAAATGCTTTTCCACATCCTCCAGAAAAAGATCAAGTATGCGTCTTACCCACATGCAGTGCCGGGCATCCGGTTTTCCGTCACTCCCGAGATGAATTCCATCCCATGCGCAGCCTCCGCCGCAGATTCCAGCAGCATGGCACTGTGAACAATAGCTCATCGCTGCAGGAATTCTGTTTGACCAGTCCTCCATGGATCTTCCGCTTATGCAGTTTGATGTTCTGCCGTCGGGATGAAAAACTATCTTGCCCCCCAGGGCAGCGCAGTCCCTGTGCCTGTACACACCGCTGATGATCGGATCTATCCTCCGGGCGATCTGATCTACAAAGACCCCGTGTTTCAGAGCAGTGCTGAAAACCTTACTGATTGCATCAGTGTATGCTTCAGCTGAAATCGGATCAAAAGTCCCCTGAGTCCAGTGCAGAATGTTGAACCCCATGCTGACCGGCATGAATCTCTCATACATCTGCTCCATCCCGGTTCCGATGCTCCTCCAGTTGTGATGACCGAGCACGGTTGATATTCCGTAGGAAACACCGGCTGCTCTGAGCAAGTCCAGCCCTCGCGCAGCGGCGGCCCAGGAACCGCATCGCTGTGAATTGTGAATAATTTCCATACCGTCCATCGAAACAACGGGAGATACATCCATCAGTTTCAACTCGGAAGCGATCAAAGGGGTGATCAATGAGGCATTTGTAAACAGAACCTTCGGTGAATCAACATTTTTCAGAATATGAAAGGTCACTTCGGGGACAAGGAGAGGTTCTCCACCGGTGACCATCACCAGCCTGCCCGCGGGTGCGATTTCAGCAGTCCTTATAACCCGGTCAGCTATTTCGAAGGTCATATCATCGGGAGGATCCCCGGAAAGCCTCACATTGCAGTAGCTGCACGATAGATTGCATCGTCTGGTTACAACAGCCTGGACTGCTGCGGTCCCGGCGGGAGGAACAGGCGGAACAACGGCATCGTGATCCTCCAGCGGTTCTCCCACTGAAATCCGCAGTGTTACGGAATCAAACCAGGCACTGCCGTGTTTCCAGATCAATTACCCACGCTCTGTTCTTCGCCGATCATGGTTCCAACGGGCATGGGCATAGCGCCGGGATCAAATCCTCCTGCCGGAATGAGTGATTCCCTGCCATGTTCAACCGACTTTTCTATCATCCATCTGAGGAATTCCCTCTCGAAGGAACACCTTTCGGGCCGGGAGCCCCTTAGTGTTCCGGAGGCATGATATGCATCGTATCTGCATCCCCCTCCGCACAGAGCAAGTGCAGGGCAGGTAATACAGTCGGGAAAATTCACAGGAGAAAGATCTCTGAACCGGGTAAGCAGAGCCTTTATATCATCGGTGTCTTTCAGGTTTACACCGTGATCACCGCAGACGGTCATGCAGTCACATGTGCCTGCAATTCCTCCGGGAATCTGCACCAGCCTTCCTCCTGCTGAAGCACAGTCCTTGAGCCTTGGAGATCGTCTGACGAAAGGTCTTACTCTTCTTGCGAGCTGTTCTATATACATGCCCCGGTCAATGGCTGTTTCCATGCAGGAGACAACGGTCTCGAGAATACCGGGGCCGGTGGCCTGCATCGGATTTATCCTGCCGCCCTTTAAGGGGTGCAGCCAGGGATTCAGCCCCATATCATCCGGCTGGAAGTACTCCATGAGCCACAGGAAATCCTCCGCGACCGTTTCAATGTTTCTTTCTGTGACTGTGACGGATATGCCCACTCTGCATCCCGCATTCCTGAATACATGAAAAGCTTTTTCAGCTTTTTCAAATGAATTCGTTCCCTGAGTCAGCGGTCTTGCAATGTTATGCACAGCAGGAGGACCATCAATTGACACTATTATGAATGTACCTTCTGAAGCCAGTTCGCGGGCAAGAGAAGGATCTACGGGGACACCTCCAGTGGCGGCGGAAAGATTTATTCCAGCGGTGCTGCTTCTCACCCTGCTGATTACATGGAGAACCAGATCAGGTCTCAGAAACGGTTCTCCCCCATATAACAGAAGATCTGCCGGTCCCTTCCCTATAAGCTCAAGTCCAGCATCTATCTCCGCGGGGGTCATATCCCCCTTCTGAACATCCTGAAGAAAACAATACCCGCAGTTCCTGGGGCACCGGGTTGTCAGGAACATGCAGCTCATTACAATGCCGCTGTTCTCGCCGACTTTTCTCCGGTACGAAGCAAGCAGTTCCTGCTCCCTTTCCGGAGGTGGACATTCCTCAGACGAATTGTAGATCTCGAGAGTAAGGGAATGGAAGTACACCTTTCTGCCATTTACATCGTAGACGTGCAGAAACGATGACCCTGAACTCATTCCCCGAATTCCGCTATTATGGTGCAGAGATAAGAGGCGTGTATGTAGTCGTCTCCGGAAAGTACAGGTTTCTGAGCAAGTACCGGTACAGAACGTCCCTTCTTCATGAAGCAGTAGATATCCGGTTCAGATTTTCCTGTATAAAGCCGTCTCCCGGAACAGCCTCCGCGGCACACATCGTACCATTCGCAGCCATCGCAGAATTCCGGTTTTGGAAGTTCGCAGCCGGATGGAAGATCCATCTCCCCGGACAGAAAATTCTCCATGGTTACAGGACT
Organism: Candidatus Aegiribacteria sp.; assembly: GCA_030642525.1. Classification (GTDB taxonomy): domain Bacteria; phylum Fermentibacterota; class Fermentibacteria; order Fermentibacterales; family JCC-6; genus Aegiribacteria. Next base: position 11,078 of record DAOWNO010000019.1, on the reverse strand, counting down.
GTGATCCCAGTACACACATGGCATGATCTCTCCACCGGGTCTCAGCCGCAGGGAAGACACACCGCAGGGGCTGCCCTTAACAGAAATGTCTTTTAACCCGTTTCCTGCCGCCAGAGCCGCATTTATCACCGGCTCGGAACAGGCAATAGCCTCAGCTTCAGTAAAAAGGGCCTGTATGGCCTGCCAGAAAACATCATAATCAGGCTCATATTCTTTACCTTTTATGGCCTTGTATACATTCACCCGGAGTGACACACCAAGGGTTCTGCAGAGAGAACACATTCCCGCCATCCGTGAGGCATTCTGCTTCATAAGGCACATGGCAACAGAAGCGGTAACACCAAGCGATCTGCACCGCTCGATCCCTCTGAGCACCATATCGTAAGCACCTGCAGCTCTCCAGTTATCGTGCAGATCTCTCTGCGGAAAGTCCAGGGAGAAATCCACATCGTGGAGTCTTTTAACCTCCTCATCCGACATGGCTTCAATGCTTGGACCTGCCGTGGTGATAGCCACCGGAATGTTCAATCTGAACAGTTCGTCAAGAATATTGTGAAAACCGGGATACAGGCAGGATTCACCGGTACCGAGATTGATGGATTCCACGTTGCATGCGGAAAGGAAACGGAACAGCATATCGCTGTTCATTTCCACAGGATTCTTTCCCCCTCCTGAATAGCAATGTCTGCACGAAAATGTGCAAGCAGAAGTAAGCCCGACACCTAACGCAATATCACTCATGTATTCCCCTTCTCAGAAAGTAGCCAGATTGCGCCTATGATAGATTATCAGTTCATCAAGGGCAATATTCGCCTGATGAAGATAGCCCCTCCAGTCATCCGGTATATCAAAGAGATCAATGGTCAGAGGCCCTCCGTAACCCGCTCCAGCAAGACCGCGGAACAGATGTTCCCAGTTTATGTCACCCTGACCGGGAAGCAGGTGTCTGTGTTCCAAGCGGTTCATTCCTTCCACATGTACATGCAATATCCTGTTTCCCAGAGCTTTGATATCTTCCACGGTACACCGCTTTTGAATATGGAGGTGACCGGCGTCCAGATTGATACCGGCAAGGGTTCCCAGAGGAGCTATGTACATGTTGAAGTCGTCAATGCCTTCAAGTACCGTATCGGGTTCCGTTTCCCAGGCAGGTTTTATACTCAGCCTGCAGCACATGTCATAGAGATCAGCTGCTTCCCTGAGGAAACCTTTCCTGTTCCGGACAGGAGAGCCCAGCACCACCACGGAAACGGAGCATTCCTCAGCCATCCTTATGGCCCGTTTTCCGTACTCCAGCCTCGTGACCGGATCATCTCTTTTTCCGTGATAGCTCACTGATGAGATTTCCAGTCCCATTTTCCTGGCCATTTCAAGGTTGGTCGGTGAAGCTTCAGGGTGTTCAAGACAGAACTCAACAGTTTGAAATCCAGCCTGAACAATACCATCAAGGGCTGTTTTCAGAGGTAAATGCCTTAAGCCTGAAGTGCGGAATCCGATCTTATCAAACATTCTCTATCCGTACCAGACTTCCTGTGTGACATACAGCCACGCATGGAGGTTCGCTGCAGCCGAGACAAGCGGATGTGAATCCCGGAGTCCATTCGCCATCCTTCAAACGGACCACAAGACCGTGAATACGCGTATGGATCATGCAGGCCACCGCGCAGGCCCGGCAGCCTGTACACCAGATGGTGCTAACATCTTTAATAATTTCTGTATCAGCTGATCCGCTTTCCGGAATATTCCCATATTCTTCCGGGGCATCAACAGGTCCTGTAACCCGGCAGGGCAAACAGCGGAACGGATATCCGAGCCCCCCTCTTCCCTGCATTCCGGAAGTCAGCAGATCATTTACATTCAGCCCGGGACCGTTCCAGCCATGGGCAGCGGATATGACACCTTTTTTTATCAGCGGAGAAGAAACAGCTACCCTTTTACAGCTTCCCCAGGGTGATTCAAGAAGCACCCAATCTCCGGAACGGATCGCAGGTGACGGAAGATCGTCGGGGTGAATCTCCACTGTCGGGAAAGGTTCGAGTTCCTTCAGGTGAAGCACATTCCTGTGTTCTCCATGGAAATAGAGTGGGCTTCTGGCTCCTGCGGTGAGCCTCAGAGGATAATCCTTTCGGATCTTCGATGTGGGGGGAGGAACATACCAGGGAGCAGGAAGCAATCCGGACTCTTCCATCAGTCCGGGCTGCAGTTCTATTTTTCCTGTGGGTGTATTAAACCTGCCCCTTGAGAGATGCTTGCTGTATTCGGTTCCCGGCATGAGCCACCCCTTCCGGCACAGCTCACTCCAGGTGTATCCGGAGGGTTGAAGGATGTTATCAAACCACCCCGTCACTTCAGACCAGGGAAAGTGCTCCTCAGCTACGATCCTACCGAAGGAAAGAACAACCTCCATATCCGAACGGCTTTCCCCCAGGGGTTCTATCACCCTGTCGAAAGCCGCGAGCTGATACCACCAGTTCCGAATGCCCTGGCGTTCCAGACAGGTACATACGGGAAGAAAGATATCCGCCAGTTCATGTGCAGCCGGACTCATGAACAGGTCAACCATAACTGAAAGTCCTGTCCTGCTCAGGAGTTTTCCCACCCTTTTCGGTTCGGCAAAACCGTTTGCTGTCAGCCCCGTCCCCTGATACCATGCGCATTCTATGCTGCGCCCTCTCTCAATCTCATCCAGCAGAACATCCGCAAGCGCATAGGGAAATCCGCTGCCGATCATTGGATACTCATCAATACCGGTTTTCTTTTTCTGAAGACCTTCCGCCAGATCTCCGTCCACTCCCCTTCTGCTTATACCGAAGGGGTCAGTCACAATGACATTCCCGCCGGGAACATCAAGGTTTCCAGAGAGGACGACGAGCGAGGTCAGGGCATGGGCGGTTCCAAGAGCGGAGGGAGACATATCCACGGAGACACCCCAGTGCAGTGCAGCTGGTTCTGATTGACCGTACAGCAGTGCAGCACTGAAGATATCCTCGGTTGGAACCCCGCATTCCGCAGAAGCCCTTTCGGGAGAAAAGGATTTCACCTGCTCCCGCACCTCATCCGCACCGCTCACCCATTTTTCTGTAAACCTGGTCTTTACCAGCCCCTCTTCGAAGAGTACGTGGAGAAAAGCCATTGCAAGAGCAGCATCCGTTCCAGGGTTTATCGAAAGATGCACATCGGCTCTTCTTGCCATCCAGGTCTCTCTGGGATCCACCACTATCATCCTTGAGCCCAGTTTCAGACACTGAACGATCCATTGTCCCAGAAAGCCGTCGGGATTGGAGTCCACAGGATTTGAGCCCCAGACCAGAATGCACTCCGGAAGACACCACCGGGGATCATTGTACCTCTGTGGAAAATACTGTGAACAGTCGGCAACCATGAAACCGCCGAAAACAGCGTTTGTAATACTCATTCTGGGCATCAGGCAGGCACTGCCGCTGCCGGGTCCCAGAGCATAGTATTCGGGGCTTCCAAAGCCGTAGGCAAGGCGGGAGAGCCAGGGACCGATATCTCTCCCTGTGCCCTTGCAGAAGATCACGCTGGATGCACCGTGCTTCTCCTTCGCTTCAAGAAACGCGTCCCCGGCCATTCCGAGGGCTTCTTCCCAGGATGTTTTTCTCCAGCCTGCTCTTGTTTTTATCAAAGGGTACAGCTGTCTGTCAGGATGATATACCGTTTCCGGGAGTGCCGCTCCCCTGGGACAAAGAGATCCGCCGTTAAACGGGTTCGACGGATCCCCGCGGATTTCCATGACTCTTCCATTATCGATCAGCGCTATTATTCCGCAGCCGTTGTGACAGCCCGGAGGCGTTGTGCAAATGGTTCGTGCAGTCCGTAAAATATTCATGCTCCCTCAGGATTATTCAATAGAATATGCCTGATAGATGCTTCCATGAATAGTACTGATTTTCCTTATCTATCCAGTCTCAATTTCAGGGACGCCTTTCCTTCAGGCCCGCTGCGATCTTTGACTTTCAAGATTCCCGGACAATGAAATGGAAAAATTGTACAATCCGTTTTGATGGTGTTCCGGACTCCCGTATACTTCCTTACATACGGGCGAATAAATAATAACATGAATTACTTCAATCGTGGAAAATTTTTCCTGATTCTGGAGAATAATGGCAGTAATACTTGGTCTTAACTGCTTCAAGCACGATGCCGCTGCTGCGCTTCTCATGGATGGACAACTGACGGGGGCAGCGGAAGAAGAAAGGTTCCGCAGGCAGAAGCACTTCGCTGACTACCCTCGAGAAACGATCGACTATCTTCTGGAAGATGCAGGAATCGGCCCGGGAGATATCGATCACGTAGCCTATTACATGAAACCGGGCCTGGTTACAATAGATAATCTTATAGGCAGTTCACATTACATATTCAAATCCGGTGGTGTCCAGTTCCTGCTCAGTCAGCTGAACGGAACAAGGAAAATGGCACGTATCTCAGACTGTTTCCGGGATCATCTGGGCAGTGATTTCCGAGCGGATTTTCATTTCATTGATCATCATCTTTCACATGCTGCCGGGGGGTTTTTCTGCTCAGGGTACAGCGAAGCCGCCGTCATTACCATGGATGGTGTGGGGGATCGTGATACAAGCATCCTGGGCAGCTTCACGCCTGACACTTACAGGATTTTCACCAGATCCGTTTTTCCGCATTCACCGGGGATCTACTACAGCGCCATCACAAAGCACCTGGGATTCCAACCTGACAATGATGAATACAAAGTAATGGGACTCTCAAGCTATGGAGAACCCGAATTCCTTGATCTGTTCAGGCAGATCCTCGGTTGTACCGATGATGGAAGAATTTGTGTAAATACACGTATGCTGGACATCTGGAGGGGAGCCCACCATGCCGTATTCGAACCGGCTGTTGAAAAACTGATTGGGCCTCCCAGGCGGAAGGGGGAAGAAATATCCTCTCGACATCAGAATATTGCCTGTTCCGCACAGAGGGCACTGGAGGAAGCAGGCCTGACTCTTGCGAAATACCTGAGACGCAAATCGGGTCTGGATCATCTGGTCATATCAGGCGGTGTAGGACTTAACTGTGTTATGAACGGACTTATCGAAAGAGAAGCAGGTTTCGACAGAACTTATCCTTTTCCCGCCTCGCACGATGGCGGAACTTCAATCGGTGCAGCGGTTACGGTTCACCGGAAACTGTATCCCGATATTCCGGTTGTTCCACCCTTGAACATGTATCTCGGCCCATGCTTTTCAGAGTTTCAGATCGAAACTGTTCTCAGGCAATCGGGGCTTTCCCGGCAAAAACCGCGCAATCTTACTGACAGAATTGCAGAGCTGATTCAGGAAGGAAAAGTGGTTGCAGTTTTCCATGGCAGGATGGAATTCGGTCCAAGAGCTCTCGGGAACAGATCGATCCTTGCTGATCCACGCCGGGAGGACATGAAAGATATACTTAACAGTATCGTGAAGCACAGGGAAGCTTTCAGACCATTTGCACCCAGCTGTCTGGAGGAATACGCGGGAGAATATTTTCATGATTGCGTGCGCTCGGAATACATGATAAAGACATATCCGGTTGCGAAGGACAGGGAGATGGAAATACCGGCAGTTACACACGTGGATGGAACCGCAAGAGTTCAGACAGTTTCAAAGGATATGAATCCGTTTTATTACCGGATTATCGACTGCTTCCGTCAGAGAACCGGCGTTCCCCTTGTTCTCAATACATCTTTCAATGTCAGGGGAGAACCGATCGTAATGACTCCTGTCGATGCAATACGCTGTTTCTACGGCACCGGTATCGATGCTCTTGCACTGCCTCCATTCCTGATGGAAAAGCATCCGGGACAGATCTGACAGGCCATATATACAAATCGCATATGGACAATAGAGGTCATATCCTGTATAAAAATGAATATCAGACTGTTAGCTTACACAGTATTGCAGGATGATTGTTATTCTCTCTCAATATGGAACGGAACAAATATGAAAATACTTACTTTTTTTCTTCTGATTCTCAGCGGAACCATATTCGCTGAATGGATCGATTTCGGAATTGAAGGCATTGATCATGCCACACTCTCCGTTGTGGAATCCACTCCGTCCGGTATGATTATCGATATTGCCATTCCGGGAATCAGCATAACTTTTTCTCCGATGAATGGTATTAATTTTTCTTACCTCGGTATTCCGGGAGCCACGATTACAGCTCTGGAACCTGGCTACCCTATGTTTCCTAAAGTCTCATTCCTCTCTGCGCTTCCATCTGATCCATCTATTTCATGCACGGTTGAATCGATGAGAACAGTCAGCCTGGGACAGATTATACCTTTTCCGATGCAGCCGATACTGCCTGAGAATGCTACTGAATCAACCCCTTTTACATACATTCCGTCCGCATATGAAACCGGAACCTATCCTTCGGAGATTGTGCAGTAGAATGTTGACGGTATCCTTCGCGGCATCACAATAGGCCGGTTTGTGGTGAACCCGGTAATCTGGGATGCTCAAACGCGTGAACTGACAGTATGCGTAGAACTCCGTATCAGGATCGAATTCGGAGGAACAGTTACCGTTGACAGGAGACTCTACTCACGCTTCTTTGAACCGACTTTCAACCAGTCTCTGATAAACGCTGATATTCTCGGCGAACCTGACCGTACAGTGTTCATACATTCAAGCGGTCCTGTTTATGCACACTCGCGCGAAGGGGCAATGGATATAGATGGCGCCGATCTTCTTATTATGGCAGGCGATGATTTTGTGGAAACGATGATTGATAATTTCGTTACAGCGAAGTTCGAACAGGGTTATCTTCCGGCAGTCGTCTCGGCAGGCTCCTGGACCTATTCCGAAATCGCGGAATACATAAAAATCGCATACAGCACATGGGAGCTTCCGCCCTCGTTTGTCCTTACAATCGGTGACGGGCCTGAACTCACTGCATACTATGCTCCTACAGGTATCTGGAGTGATAATCGCTACGTCTGCGTAGACGGCGGCGATTATATGGCGGATATTTTCCACGGCAGGTTTGCAACGCCGACGGATTTCTATCCGAATGTACAGGAAAAGCAGCTCAAGTGGCAGTTCGACCCTGTTATGAATCTGGATTTCTGGAACAACGTACTATGTGCGGGAGCACTTGAAACCGGCGGTGATAATACCGCGAACAGATGGTTCCTTTTTACATGCGAAGCTGTTCATGACACTTATGAAGACCTTTTCGGGAAAACAGCTCACCGCATGTATCTGAAGGACACTTCTCTTCCTCCGCCATATTACTACCATCCTCACCTTCCTTCAGACGGTCAGGAGATACCCTCTGAAATAACTTACACCGGATCGACGTCAGGTGTTATAGATGTATTTAACAATGGTGTATTTATGGTACAGCACAGGTCACACGGATCTGTAACCGGATGGGGTACTCCTTCATTTCATATATCTGATTTCTCAGGCCTTACAAACGGGGATAATACTCCTACAGTATTCAGTTTCAACTGCAGTACCGGAAAATTCTACAATGAAACATGTTTTGCCGAGTGTCTGGCAAGAATTGAAGGCGGTGCAGTCATGGTTGTCGCAGCCTGCGGAGCATCCTGGAGCTATTTCAACGATTATATGATCTACGGCTGTCACGCAAGTTTCAATGATGGTTTCATCTCACCTCCATTCACATATACGAATCCTTCCGGAGGTTACCTCGCAGGACAGATGATGACGGATGGAAAACTGGAGATGCAGGTTTCCGCCCCGTTCAGTCCTTACGGCAACTGGGAGTCTTATGCAGAGGATGAATGGGACCTGTTCCTTGTCTTTGGTGATCCAACGATGGACATGAGAACTAAGGTACCTGTTCCACTCAGCGTTGAAGCACATCTGAATCTCCCTGAAGGTTCTACCGAAGTACTATTCATCGTCTCAATACCTGATGAGGGAGCAACTGAAGGAGCGCTTGTATGTCTTCGCAAGGAAAATGAAAGCCTGTATGCAACCGGTCTTACCAACTCATACGGGCAGGTGACACTCACCTTCGATCCGCTTGTCACAGCGACACAACTGGACTGGATGGTCACCGCTCATAACGCTCTGCCGGAATCTGGCGTAATCAACGGTGTCGGAGTAGCAGAGCGGGAAGGATCCGTCGAGATCAGCATAGGCACACCGTTCCCGAATCCGAGTGCCGGCATGATTCTTTTCCCTGTTTCACTTGATATCGCAGAAAATTTTGAGTTAACCATATACGATCTGTCCGGTCGCATGGTTGAAACCGTTCACTCTGGTAAATTATCGGCCGGTACCCACGAAATTGTCTGGAATGGATGCTTCGGTGATACTTCTGCTCCGGCGGGTATCTATCTCGCACAATATGTTACAGGAAATGGTATTACCGGAACCCTCAAGATTGTTCTTACGATGTAGTTTTCAGCAAAGCTGATCGTGATCCCGCTTCGGACTCTCCGGGGCGGGATAATTATTGTATACTAAACGCATGATTACCGGTTATGATCCTATTTCAAGAACGCTCGCCACGGGTATCGGAAACCTGATAGATCTTATAAGGCTTCCTGATACTCTGGTCCCGCCCGAACACCAGCTGAATGTTCATAGAAGTCAGAGGGTTCATACTGAGTTTCAGAAAAAAATGGAAAATAATGGTTGGAAAAAAGAAATTCAGGTTGAACTGAAACTGAAAGTCCATGGGATCAATTTCCATATAAAAGGCAGGCTGGATCTGCTTCTGGAATCGGATGGGAATCTTGCGCTTCTCGAAGTAAAGACGACTCCGGTTCAACCTGATTTTATAGATCCTGTCAACAGCAGGATCAGACATGTTCTGCAGCTCTGTTTCTATGCAAAAGCGCTTGCCGGCGAGCGACATGTATCTCTGGAATCAATTCAGACCGGTCTTGTCTACCTTTTAATGAAAACAAGGATACCTGAAAGATATGATTTCCCGGTTGATATATCTGGAACACAGGTTGAAGAGATATGGCTCGGGCATCTCGAGAGTATTGCGGATTATCTGAATGAAGAGGACGCTCGAAAGAGGGAACAGATTTTCTCTCTTGCGAATTTCAGTTTCCCTTACGGTTCTTTCCGGTCCGGTCAGCAGGAAATGATCAATGATGTTAGATCCGCCATAATCGATCAGGCCTGTCTGATGCTTCAGGCTCCGACCGGCACCGGAAAGACAGCTGCGGTTCTGTTCGGAGCTCTTCAGGAAATCCTGCCGCGAAGGCTGACGTTGTTTTTTCTGACTGCAAAAAACACTCACAAGCAGATCGTTGATGAAACTCTCAGACTGATTATCAGCGGGGGGCTTCCGCTTCGAGCGGTATTCATTACGGCAAGAGAAAAAGTATGCCTGAGAGGAAGATCATCCTGCCTGCCTGATGATTGCCCTTTCGCCCTGGATTTCGGGAGAAAAGTAAGAGAATCAGGCGTTATAAAGAATCTCCTGAATCGAAAGGTAATAGGTCCGGACAGTCTTGTGGAAATGTCGAAGAGAGCCGGTGTATGCCCGTTCGAGCTTCAGCTGATTATTTCAACAAGATGTGATGTTGTAACATGTGATTACAATTACGTTTTCGATCCACATGTCTACCTCAAACGGTTCTTCATGGAGAAATCCACTTCACGTACTTGCTCTCTTCTGATTGATGAAGCAGCAAACCTGCCGTCCAGAGCAAGGGATTACTACTCCCCTGAAATAAGACTATCCTGGGTCAAGCAGCTTCTGGCTGACCATCAATGTCCGAAGTACAGAAGAAAATTGCTTGAACCCTGGGAAGAGAAATTTCGGGAATTGAACAATATTCTGAAACAGAAAGATAGCCAGGAGTATGAACTCCCGCCGGATACGGAACTCTCACTGCATATTGAACAATGGATGAATCATTTCATTGAACTGAGAGACGCTCCGGAAGAACTCAGATTGATGTTCAGAGCAATCCTGGATTTCTCGAAGATATCCGACTCCTATGACAGCAGGTTTCATCTGCTCTTCCGCGCGGAAGGAAATGACAGCGTTCTTCAATGGTTCTGCACGGATCCTTCCGAATTCCTGAATGAAAGGCTTCAAGCCTGCCACAGTTCCATCGCGTTCTCCGCGACACTTGCGCCATTTGACCATTTCAGAGATCTGCTTGGATTTCCTGGGGAGCCTGAAACAAGGTATAGAAGTATCTCTTATCCGTTTCCGGAAAAGAATCTTGGTGTCTGGATTGATTCGAGCATAGATACAAGATATAAAAACAGAACGTTGTCAGTAACACTTCTCGCCGAGAAATTGAGGACTATTTATTCAAGCGTACCGGGAACATGGCTTGTCTTCTTCCCATCCTATGCATACATTGATCTCATCAGAGGATTTCTTGACGAAAGTTCCTTACCTCTTCTGATCCAGACTCCCGGAATGACCGGTGAAGAAAGAACTTCCTTCATCTCTCAGATAGAATCAGGTTCCCATCTTGTCCTTACGGTCTCCGGAGGGATTTTCGCCGAGGGAATTGATCTGCGATCAGATACTCTCAGAGGCGCTGCAATTGTGGGGCCATCGCTTCCGGGAATGAACCTTCGCCTGAAACTGCTTTCAGAAAGCTTTTCAGCCCGAAACAGAAATGGTTTTCTTCATACATGGGCGATTCCGGGCATGGTGAGAGTAATTCAGGCAGCTGGAAGACTTATTAGAAACGAAGAACAGCGAAGGGTGATTATTCTTATCGGAAAAAGATTCACCGGGTATCCCTATATAGGTCTTCTACCTGAACACTGGTTCAGTAACGGATCAATACAATTGTTATCGAATGGATTGGATAATGTAATATCGTTCATGAAATAGAGATGGCAATGCATTGCATCGCCATCTCTTTTCTGAATATTCTTAAAGCTTACTCAGTCACTTCTTCGATGTCTTCTATTACATCCCCAACATCTTCAATGACTTCTTCGACAGCTTCTTCGACTTCTTCAACAACTTCTTCAAGGTCTTCCTCAGCCTCTTCAAGGCCTTCCTCAGCCTCTTCTAAGCCTTCCTCAGCCTCTTCAAGCGGTTCTTCTGTGACTTCTTCAACAACCTCAGGGGTTTCTTCTACTGCT
>DAOWNO010000254.1 GCA_030642525.1 Candidatus Aegiribacteria sp. | reverse complement strand
GGTATAGTTGTAATTGGTTATCATATTGTCGGGACTGTAGTACCAGTAGATCCCGTTTGTGTAGCCATGACCTGTAGGCTCGCAGAATGCAGCTCCGGCATTAAGAAGATCAATCTGGTTATTTGGATGTCCGGAACCGGTCTCATAGAGCTTATGAATGGTCCAGTCAGCCGGGATTCTCTTGGCGATTGAATCACATACTGTTTTTCCACCGTAAGGAGGCCAGAGCAGCGCGCCGATGAGAAGAGCAGTTTTATTCCAGTCTCCGGATGTAGGTGATTGTTCGTAGGCCAGAGTCCTGTTTATCATTTCCTCTACCCTGTAGTCGACTTCGGAGCTGAATCTTCCAACGTAGATGTCGGAGTAGTAATCAAGACCGTCGCTGTACTCACCGTATTTATGGTTTCCGTTGCCATCCCAGGTGCCATCGAGATCGGAGTAGTAAAGATCGGATACGGAGTCAAGATGTTGACCCGAAAGAGTAAGCTCCGAGATCCTTGTAGTAGGTCCGTAGTCACCAACGATAAGAACATAGATAAGACCGTGGTTCTCGAACCTGTCGATCAGGTAGTTCCTGATCTGTTCCTGGGTGTCCCATCCGGTGTAGTTGGCGTAGATCCAGTCAAGGGAGACATAATCGGCACAACCTGTTGTGTTGTCTCTGTGAGTAACGAGAGGTTCAAGCATTGCTTCGTAAATGGGATCGGCCAATACAAGCCAGCTGGCGCCATCTGTTCCCGGGTTCAGGGAAGGAGCCCACCGGTCAAGCATCTCGGGGTTGGAAACGAAACTCCTCAGGCCATTTGCAGCAATTGTTATCTGCTGATCTGTAAGCGAGAGCATTCTGACGGAAACGTCTTCAGTGTAAGTAACCGTTATGGATGCTGATGTAATTACATAGAGTTCTCTGCTTAGAGGTTTGTACTGGAAGGGTACAAAAGTGAAGCTTCCTACCCGGAAACCGGTTTTGTTTCCGCTCTGCATGAACAGTACCTGCTCCGAGGGAAACACATTGTCTGAATTGTAGACAATGGGATTGAAAACTCTGGGACCCAGGGGCTCGTTCAGCCGGCAGGATCTTACCGGATCTATATCCCAGTTTCCTTCAATCGTTTGAATTTCATGTATTTCGACTGTTATATCAAAAAGATCAGTACCCTGTGGAATAAGGAAGGAGTAAGCAACACCCGGAAGATTTGGGTATCCATCGCTGAATGTAGTGAGGCCGTTCACGATCAGCGGGAAATCGTAGCCCTCGAATGTCGCCATTTCAACGTCATCCAGGGAGATATCGTAGCTGAAAGTAAGTTCTCCTGCCGCCGCGAACATACTGACGGCAAGAATAACAGATAGCACAACTCTCATATTATTCTCCTTTTATGGTAATTGGATTTTTCAGAAAAATCTCTGATATATCATATTCCTATTAAAATTATAATGTATTGTGACCCCCTTGAAAAGAGTAACGGATATTGCCATCACAAACAGCCTTCCGATTAACTACGCTTTGAGAAACCTCATCTCGCTGTCAACAAGTTCAGTGACCATTTTCTCAAAGCTTATCTCCGCTTCCCAGCCAAGAGTTCTCTTTGCCTTGGAAGCATCACCCATAAGGATATCCACCTCAGTCGGCCGGAAATATCTTTCGTCAACCTTAACAAATTTTTCCCATTCAAGTTCCAGGCTTCCGAAAGCTGTATCAAGCAGATTCCTGATGGAATGCGTTTTTCCGGTAGCTATCACAAAGTCATCGCCTCCGGGCTGCTGCAGCATAAGATACATCGCTCGGACGTAATCCTTCGCATGTCCCCAGTCTCTTTTTGCGTCCAGGTTTCCCAGGGCAAGCCGGTCCTGAAGACCCATTTTGATCCGTGCAGCCGCTATGGCAACCTTTCGCGTTACGAAGTTTCTGCCCCTTCTTGGAGACTCATGGTTGAACAGAATCCCACTGGACGCATGAAGTCCGTAACCCTGTCTGTAGTTAACGACCATCCAGTGAGCATAGAGTTTTGCGGCAGCGTAAGGGCTTCTGGGATGGAAAGGAGTCTCTTCGTTCTGGGGAGGAGGAGAAGATCCGAACATCTCGCTGGTGGAGGCCTGGTAGAACTTGCATTCGCCAACAAGACCCACCTCTCTTATGGCGTCAAGAATCCTCGTTACACCTAAGCCGTCGACATCACCCGTGTACTCGGGCATGTCGAAGGATATGCGAACATGACTCTGTGCGGCAAGATTGAATATCTCATCGGGCCCTATCTTTTCCAGTATTCGGTTAATGGCGCTGGAGTCAGTCATGTCACCGTAATGAAGGAACAGTACATTCCTGTATACATCAGGATTCTGGATGAGATGTTCTATCCGCTCGCGGTTAAAACTGCTCGACCGCCTCACTATCCCATGTACTTCATATCCTTTATCGATAAGAAGCTCTGCAAGGTATGAGCCATCCTGGCCGGTAATCCCGGTTATCAATGCTTTTTTCATTTTTTCTCCATCTTAATCTGCATAAACTACATCATAACAATACAACATCAAAAGGTGACACCCAACTCTATGGGTGTTACGCATAAACTGTTTGACATTTCTGCCCCAATGTAATACTTATGAACAGAATTTGGGAGAAGCTTAATTTAATGAACAGGAGTATGCAATTGAAAAAGTTCACACTGCAGCGGATGATAATTCCAGTGACTCTGATATTTTGCGCCAGCGCAGTGTCGGGGCAGTACACTGAAGGAGTTTTCAGTTTCAGCGGAAGCGTCAATCGCTTTGAAGATTTTTCACAGGTAATCACACCTGATCTTGAATTTCAGCTTGATTACGAAGCGGATGTGGTGGGATGGATTATCAGGATAATCCACCCGGATCAGCCGAATCACGATTACACTAAAATTGTAACCCCCCCCTACAGAGGCACAAACGCTCTCTACATATTCGAGTGGCAATTCCAGAACGAGGATGGAACCTGGCCGAACGATGGCTCGGTAAACGCTCCCGGAGCAGAAAGAAAATTCTGGTTCGTGACTGATCCGGAAAGCTTCGAAACAGGTTTCGAGGCATTGTCGGCAATGCTCTGGCCGGAAAGCGATGAGGCGTATGAGAATGCTGTTGAAATCCATAACGGAATCAGTCGTGAATCCGGAATGCTGCATATTCTCGAGATCGAACTGGGAAGTGATGAAAACGGTGACGATGTATGGATTGAACATATGGAATTCGAAGTAGATTTGTTCTTACTACAGGAATAGAGACATATTTATGGGGACATGCAAGTTCTGCTGCGTGTCCCCGAAGAGCATGAAGCTCTGGTGCATGTCCCCGATTAAAGCTATAATTCAAAAATGGTTATGAGAAGAAGTATTAACTGGAGTGTATTCGCGATCTTCGGTGTTATCATCGTCGGTTTCATAATAGCCGGATTCTTAGTTTCACCGAAGGCACAAACCGATGACGGTTATCCATTGAATATCTTCTTCTGGGGAATGGCGGGAATATTCCTGCTGACAAACGGAAGTATTTTTCTCTGGGTCATTTTTTCCAATAAAAGAAGGGAAAGAATCGAGAAGGTCTGGCTTGACGCCGAAGCAACCATACTGGAACTCAGCGAGACAGGAACCTACATTAATAACCAGCCGAGAATCAAGTTTTATCTCCATGTCAATTCACCCGTTCATCCACCATGCGATATTACTCACAAACAGGTCATACCTCTTTTAGCCCTCGCTCAGTATCAGAAGGGGGCAACAATCAGGATCAAGGTGAATCCGGAGGACCCGGAAGACATAATGCTGCTATGATCTTTTTCCCTGTTGTTATAT
>DAOWNO010000261.1 GCA_030642525.1 Candidatus Aegiribacteria sp. | reverse complement strand
GCTGAAGTTTCTTTGAACAAGAGAATACCGATAAAGGAGTTTATTAAGCCCTCTGCGCCGGGAATGGTTACCTTCCTATTATTGAAAAGGATGTATGAAAGGGATATGATAAAGGCATGAAAGTCCTTATACTGGCAGCCGGAACAGGAAGCAGGCTGGGCGCTGAAATACCCAAGATACTGGTGGAAGTGAGCGGAAAAACCATTCTCAGCCGTCATGTGGATTCTCTGACCCGCGCTGGAATTGCATCAGAAAAAATCACAGTAGTTACCGGTTACAGATCTGATGATGTGACGGATTTCTGCAGGACTCTGGGGTTGAAAGCTGTTTTCAACCCGCGGTGGAATACTCCGGGCACTTTCTCTTCTTTTTTCACGATACCTCCGTCTGACAGTTCTCTGCTGATCATTCACGGAGATCTTATCTGGGAAGCAGGTCTTGCTATCGGCACCCTTAAGAGCCCGGGAAACATTGCGGTACCTGTTGATCCGCGAAACAGAGCTGATGAGGAGGCCATGAAGGCAGAGGTCCGCGGGAACCGACTACTTCTCCTCTCAAAATCTCTGCCTGTTTCCAGATCCGCCGGCGAATCCATGGGCATGTTCTTTGTTCGTCATCACCGGATACTTCACAGGCTGTCAGAGCGTTTATCAGATGATCCTTCAGCAAACTTTGATGATGCGGTGAATCTTGCCGCCGGTTCTCTCAGGACAGAAGCATGGATCACCGATCGGTTCGTATGGGAAGAAGTAGACACTCAAGAGGACCTTGCGGCAGCCCGGATCAAGTTTTCATGACACATCAGTCTGAAACCTGGGAATATGTCTGGAAGGACAGAACCGCAGAAAACGGATTTATCCACAGGGCAGGAAGAACACTGGCCGCATACGGAGATCTTCAGAAGCTTGTTATGGAGATACTGAAGAGAAGCGGCAGAATCGAGGAGAATACCAGGATACTTGAAGTAGGATGCGGATCGGGGCCTGTAGCCGGCAGGCTTTTACGGTTCACCCCGATGGTGTATGGCGTGGATATCTCACCGACCGCAGCGGAACTGACAAAGGAGACCGGAGTGGGAACAGCGGTAACCGACGCTCGTGAACTTCCATTTATGGATAGAAGTTTCGATCTTGTTTACAGCACAGGTGTCGTAGACCTGTTTGATGATTCCGGAGCTGCAGCGATCCTCAGAGAGATGATAAGGGTTACGTGTACTGGCGGCCGGACAGTGGTTATCACTGCATGGAAGGTCTGCCGCCTTCATGCGGTCATCAAGAAGTACCTGATAAGGCAAAAACGATGGCGCTATGGACCCAAGCGGACATTCACTGCTCTTGCACCGCTTCTGCCGATGAATGGGATACGGGTCAGGGAGCGGGCAATGGGAGCCCTTTTTCAGTTAAGGTTTGTATCGTATCTTTTTGAGGGATGTGGGTTGATCAGAAGGATGTATCATGCTGTTTACCTGTTACTTTCCATCATCCTGTGGCCCCTGAACCGGCTGCCCGGTTCCGTGCTTGTGACCATAGTGGAGAAAGAATGAACCAAATTCCTGATATTTCCAGGCTTAGAGTTATCTGTCAGCCGGATGATCTGGATATCTGCCTTTACAGGAAACTGATCACACGTCGATTTTCCATTTACATGACAGCACTTTTCCTTCGAATGGGGCTGTCTGCCAACTGCGTTTCTGTAATCAAAGGTGTTCTTGCCTGTGCCGGAGCTGCTCTCTTTGCTCCTGGCAGACCTGTCTTTTTCGTCGCGGGTGCTTTTCTTCTTCAGTTTTCTTTCGTCCTTGATGCATGCGACGGAGAAGTGGCCAGATTCACGGGAAGCAGCAGCAGAGCAGGCGGCGAATTCATTGATAAGATCGGGGATGCCGGTTCCAGAGGGCTTTTTTATGGTGCCTGGGGATGGGGTATGTACAACCTGAACGGTGATCTCAGAGCTGTAATAGCCGGAACGGTTATGGCCGGCATCTGGCTCGTGGTAAGGTTCTGCGCAGTAGAGACTCTTCTGGAGAGTTTATCCAATCACATCGGAACTCCGGCAGGTCAGGGTGAGCAGAAATCTCTGAAAATGCTGTTTGTCAGGAATTCTCAGCGCGGCAGAATCGAATATCTGCTTTCCGCGGTATTTCACCCATGGATGAACATGGCTGCAATAGCTGCCCTGCTATCCTTTTTTCCAATTCTTTTCTCCGGTCTTTTCTGGAGCTATTTCATTCTCTGGATCATCAACACGATCAGGAAAATCTGCAGCGGATTCAGGATATCAAACTTTGAAAGGCCGCTTCAATGATCGGAGTATACGGAATTGTGCTTGCGGGCGGGAAATCAAGCAGAATGGGAAAAGACAAGCGGAGGTTGATACTTCCCAGCGGTCTGTCCATGGAGGAGAACGCGTTAAGAATTCTAAGTTCTTCCAGCTGCAGCGGTGTTTATACTTCCGGTCCAGGAGGCATTGCAGACATCCATTCCGGAAAAGGACCAATGGGAGGGATCGAAGCCGCTATGCATGCGCTCAGGGATAACTGTGTGATGTTTCTTCCATGCGATATGCCACTTGTTATGCCGCATCAGGTGGACAGAATCATCAGTTGCTTCATTCAAAGACCCCACTTTCCCTCGGTGGCCTTTGCTCCAAATATGGAACCTCTGGTCGCAGTGGTTCCGGTTTCATGGGGAGAGATGATTTCAAATGCTGTGGCATCTGGGCATCTGAAGATGGGAAAATTCTGGCAGGACTGCGGATTCACACCGGTTAGGATGCCTGAAGGATATCTGCTGAAAGATGCGGATCATCCCTGGGAACTCCCCGCATGATCCGTCTTGTTCTTGATCTTCTTAATTTTCTCATTCTTCTCGGTTCTGCAGTACAGGCGGTTCCGCTGCCGGGTATTCCGGTGGCCATTCATCCTCTGGACAGAGGGATTGCGGTAGCATGCATCGATCAATCCTTGATCTGCGTTGTTGATAAGGGCTATACAGTTGACGTTCTGCCTTACAAAATACTGGAACCCAGTGATATCTGCCTGTGGAACGGAGAACTCGCAGCAGCAGACTTTGCAGGCGAATCTATTGTCATGAACGATCGATTGATACCTCTTCCGGGAAGCCCGGACAGGATATGCGAGGTGTTCTGGAATAATACTTCAGATCCGGAATTAGCCGTGGCTCTGTTTGATCCGGGAATCGTTGTTCTTGTTGATAAGGACGGTATGATTTCGACTCTTGTGAAAATGCCGGGGGCCAAATCGCTTTCTCCGTGTGACGTGGACGGAGACGGGGACATGGATTTATTCGCCTCAGGCTTCGGAAGCGGTGTGAACTTCATAGAGAATCGCGAATCAATTCCGATTGTTCACTATATCGGTACGATTCAGGTCGGAGTAAAGAGATGCTTTGCAGTTGATATAGACGATGATTCCCTCATGGATGTGGCCGGCATTGCCTGTGCTGAAGGGGGCGCAGGATGGTGGAGAAATCCGGGTTGCACTGATGGTGAATGGGAATTCCATGTGATAGACAGCTCTCTGGAAGGACCGAAGGACATCTGGTGCCGTGGCGACAGCATTGTGATAGCTTCTCTGTTCAGCGATGCATTTATGTCATTCAACCCCGGAATTCAGTTTCCGGAGGGCTTTACATGCTGTTATATCTCCGATGAGGGGGATATCATTCTTGGCCACAGGTTGGGATTTCTTATCAACAT
>DAOWNO010000095.1 GCA_030642525.1 Candidatus Aegiribacteria sp. | reverse complement strand
TTACAAGCAGGCCGCATTCCTCGTTTGTGGAAAAGCTCATGGGGCCTCTGATTGTATCCATACCTGCTTGATGAAGCCTTACTTCAGCTTCATCAAGAAGCAGTTTGAACAGCTCTGTATTCTCCTCACTCTCGAGGAACCCGAAAAAACCGGTCTTCTCATTATGATAATCGTTATGCGTATGGTTTACTATTACAGCGATACGTCCCATTACTTGACTGTGATCGTTCCTGGCCAGCAGAAGAGTAACATCCCCATGTTCATGAAAAGGATGTTTCTTTTTATTGAAAAGTTCTTTCTGAAAGAACCTGATCGGTGGAACCCAATAAGGATTATCCCTGTACAGCCTGAATGGCAGATCGATAAACTCTTTGAGTTGATTCCTGCTGGTTACTTCCTCGATTGTAAAGGACATCGAACCTCCCGGATCAAATTATACCGAGTTCTTCCCCAGTCTTCTTGAATATCTCAAGAGCTCTGTCAATCATGGATTCTGTATGAGTAGCCATGTAACTTGTACGCAGCATTTCACCACCAAAGGCAACAGCAGGGCTTAAAACAGGATTTGTAAAAACACCGGCTTCAAAGAGCTTCCTCCAGAACACGAGCGTCTGGACTTCGTCGCCAACGATGATAGGTATAATCGGAGCCTCTGAATTACCTACATTGAACCCGAGAGAAGCAAGCCCCTGTCTTGCCCGCTCGGCAGCGCTGTGGGATTGCACAATAAGTTCAGGTTCCTTCTCCAGGATATCAAGTGCGGCAATAACCGTTGCGACAGCCGAAGGGGGCAGACTGGCGGAAAATATCATTGTTCGAGCTGTATGTTTGATATACTCCATAACTTCGGCGGAACCGGCAGCAAATCCTCCAATACAGGCAAACGATTTGCTGAAGGTTCCAACCAGAATATCAACGTCATCATGACAGCCAAAATGTTCCGCTGTTCCCCGCCCTGTAGGGCCCATTGCGCCTACGCCGTGAGCATCATCCACAATGAGTCTTGCTCCGAATTCCCGGCAGACTTCTACAAGTCCGGGAATATTCGCAAGATCGCCCTCCATACTGAAAACGCCGTCTGTTACGATTACAGCTGGATGTTTCCGATTGTTCTCAAGCATATATCTGAGATGATCATGATCATTGTGCCTGTATTTCAATACGCGAGCATAGCTCATCCTTGCGCCATCTATGATCGAGGCATGATCCAGCCTGTCAAGATAGATAATATCTTCCCTGCCTGCAATTGTTGAGATCACTCCAAGATTAGACTGAAATCCGGTGCTGAAAGTTATTGCCATTTCCTTGCCAAAAAAACCAGCCAGTCTTTCCTCAAGCTCTATATGAAGGTCAAGCGTACCGTTAAGAAAACGGCTGCCGGTACAACCTGTGCCGTATTTGTCAATAGCTTCCTTTGCCTTTTCCATGATAACCGGATGATCCGTAAGTCCAAGGTAATTGTTGGAACCCAGCATGATGATGCTGTGACCGTCGATTTCCATCTCAGCCCCGACATGGCCGCCTAGAGGCATGAAATAGGGATAAAGACCGGACTCTCGAACCTTCTCCAGCCTGTCAAACTCGGAACACTTCTGGAAGATATCCCTTTGCACGTTATCCATTTTCCACCTTGCCATAGGTTAAATCAATATGTAGCATTGCGCAGGAAGTTAATCATGATGTACACGCAAGTCAACGGATTCCGGGGATGATGAATAAAACAATACTTACGGGAGCTTCGGGCTTTCTGGGAAGCCACATAGCGGAAATACTCCTTGATACAGGTATATCCACCCATGTATTACTCAGACAATCTTCATCCCTGTCGAATATACCACCGGAATGCACTGTAAGCCGAGTCGATTTCCTGAATCCCGATTCGATCAGTTCCGCCCTGGCAGATGCGGATGTTATCATTCATTCAGCCGGTGCGACAAGCGCCGGCAGCCAGGAAGAGTTCGATCGCGCGAATGGGCTGATAACCAGGAATATGCTCATTGCCAGAAACAGATCCGCCAGTGATGCTTTATTCATCTTCATATCCAGCCAGGCAGCATCCGGTCCAGGAGGAAAAGGACCGGTAACCAACTACGGAAGAAGTAAACTGCTGGGTGAGTATGCAGTCAGAGATACTGAGAACTGGATAATCCTCAGACCACCGGCGATATTCGGCCCGCGTGATCCCGCCTCTACCCCGATACTGGAGCTTGCACTGAAGGGTCTTTTCATATCACCATGGATAAACAAAGGCGGATTCGCTCTGGCCTACGCTCCGGATCTGGCACAATTGATCGCACACCTCCCTGAATATCCGGAAGCGATCGGCAAGACCCTTGAGCCATCCTACGGCAGGCTCTTCTCCTGGAAGGACTTCCACAAACTCCTGCAGCAAGCTGCAGAAAGAAGAATTCTTCATCTGAGAATACCTCCATTTCTGATTCACTCCGCCGGATTCATGTCAGAGGCACTCTCTTCAATGATCGGTGGAACACCGTTCTTCAGCAGGGACAAATGCAGGGAACTCCTGGCTCACGACTGGAAACTGGAGAATGGACTGACAGAGAAAATAACCGGCTGGAAACCAGCCGCCACTGTAGAGAAGGCACTGGAAGAAACCTTTAACTGGATACGCAGCAAATCAGGATGTCATACGATCAGCTGTGGTTAAATGATAATAAGACCATCACAAATCAATCGCATAAACGTGGACCGGCAAAGTTACGCAGCTCTGCATCAGGGTATATGCCAGCCATCTTGAGGGGAATATATTTGTCGAAGCGGAAGATTCCGGTTGGTGTGAATATGGCCGGCGGATTAGCGTTTGTATCCGATTTTCTGAAGCAGCTTCAGACGATTCTCTATGTCCTCCGCTATCTCAACAGCAATTGGAGGTTCACCGTCGATAACCCCCATTACTCCACCGCCCTGATCTGATCTGGCGACTATCACCTGAACGGGGTTTGATGTAGCACAGAAGATTCTGCAGACCTCCGGAACGTTTTTTATCTGATTGAGAATCTGTATCGGGAAAACCTTCGACAGCACGATCATGAAAGTATGTCCGCAGCCAAGCTTGAGAAGGTTCTTCTCTGCAATGGATCTCAATTCAAGGTTTGTTCCATCACTTCTGACAAGTCTGAGACCTGACGCTTCGGAAAAGGCAAGCCCGAACTCTGATCCCGGAACAGTTCCGATAATTGCTTCATACAGATCTTCAACTGTTTTGATGAAATGAGACTGCCCCAGAATGATGTTGCAGCCTTCAGGATATTCCAGCTGAAGTATTTCCATTGAGAAGTCATTCATTGCTTCCTCCCTCATCAATCTGTCAGTATCGTCTTCTCTGTCTCGCGGACGGGATATTCATATCTAACCGGTAATTTGCCACGGTCCGTCTTTTTACTTTCATACCCAGAGCCTCCAGCGCCAGGACGAGTTTTGCGTCCGAAAGAGGTTTCTTCTTGTTCTCCAGTCTGATCAGCTTCCCCAGTTCATCCTTCACGGATCTGCTGGATATTTCTCCACCCTCACCGGGAAGAGCCCTGCTGAAAAAGAAATGGATTTTATAAATACCTCTTGGTGACTGAAGGTATTTACCATTGATAGCCCTGCTGATAGTCGATTGATTGTATCCCAGAGCGTCCGCTACTATCTGCAGTGTGAGTGGCCGGAGACCTTCTATCCCGTGCTCAAAGAAATTGCTCTGATACTCCGCCAGGAAATTACCGATTCTTGTTACGGTCTCCTGGCGCTGCGCGATCGCTTTGATGAACCAGGATGCTTTCTGAAATTTCTTAACCACATACTCTTTCTCCTTCGGAGGAGTATTGGGTGATTCAAGGATCTGTCTGTTCCTCGCGGATATCATTAATCTCGGAAATCTGTTGTCATTCAGAACAGCTTCAAAATGATCGGAAACTCTGATAATTATGATATCAGGTATGACAGCAGCATTTGTGCTGGATGAGAACCTGTTTCCAGGCCATGGATTCAGAATGGATATCCTGTCAATTGCTTCTTGAACTTCATGCGGTGAAACGTTTTCCGCACCAGCAATCTGTTTTATCTTTCTCTCAGTCATCTCAATAAAATGATTAGCTATTATTTTATGTTCAAGACTGTCAGTTGTGTAACCCATCTCTACCAACTGCATCCTCAGAGCTTCAACTTCGCTTCCGGCACCAACGCCTGTAGGCTCAAGAGATCTGACGATCTCAATTGCCCTTGTCAGTAATTCAGGCTTGCCGCCCCAGCCGGCTTTGAGTTCCTCTTCAGTCAGAAAAAGCAATCCATGTATGTTCAGAGAATAAACGATGTAAACAACAGCATCTTCAACATCACGAGGAAGCATGAGTGCAAACACCTGCTGAATAAGATATTCGGATAGCGTAGGTTCACTTGGCGGTTCAGGCATCCATGAATCGTCATCAGTCTTTCTGGAGCTGTGCGTGTACTCGCCGGTGTGCTCCTCGATGCGCTTCAGGATATCCAGCGGATCGGATTCCGCACTGTCGCTTCTGGATGGTTCATCATCCCATGAATCGGCTTCGGATTTCTGAGATTCACCTTCAGCCGTTTTCTCCGGTTCCTTCTGTTGATTACCTTCCTTTTCCAGGAGTGGATTCTCCTGAAGTTCCTTCCTTATGAGATTTTCAAGATCAGTTGAGGGTAACTGAAGAATTTCCAGAGCCTGTCTTATCTTCTGTGTCAGTACAAGCTTCTGGGTTTGAATCATCTTCAGGTTCTGATTCATTCTGAGTTCAGGCATATTAGAGCTTGAACCTTTCACCAAGGTATATTTTCCTTGCTTCGGGATTTTCAGCAAGTTCAATTGCTGAACCGGAAATAAGTATTTTCCCATCGTACATGATGTATGCTCTGTCAGTAATTTCAAGCGTTTCTCTTACATTATGATCCGTTATAAGGACACCGAGACCTTTTTTCCTAAGGTTTCTTACTATGCCCTGAATATCATCAACCGCTATAGGATCAATCCCGGCAAAAGGTTCATCAAGAAGAAGAAAGGCAGGTTCTGTCACAAGAGCACGCGCGATTTCAACCCGTCTTCTCTCTCCTCCCGACAATGTAAAGGCTTTCTGATCCGCGACCTTTTCCAGACCCAGATCAGAAAGGAGCATGGAAAGTCTTTGTTTCCTTTCGCTTTTCTCCAGTTTCATCGTTTCCAGAATACTCATCAGATTATCTGAAACAGTCATTTTCCTGAATACACTTGATTCCTGGGGCAGATAACCGATTCCAAGTCTGCACCTTTTATACATCGGCAGATGTGTGATAATGATTTTATCCATAAAGACATCACCGGCGTCAGGTCGAATGAAACCGACGATCTGATTGAAAGTGGTGGTTTTCCCCGCTCCATTCGGGCCAAGAAGGCCAACTATTTCTCCCCTTTCAACAGTAAGAGACACTCCGTTCACAACCGGTCGATTTCTGTATTTCTTAACAAGATTTTCAGTTCTCAGGACCTTTGTGTCGCTCATGATTCCCCTGCGTACAGTCACTGATCACCTCCGCGATAGCTGTACGTTCCGGTTACTGAACCGGATACGATTATTTCGGCTGCGTTTCCGTCTTCAAATCTGATAATAAAAGTATCCCCCCGTACAGAATTCATCTCATCTCTTTGCGCCGCTTTTCCTCCTGATTTTATTATAAGAGACGCATAACCGGTCAGCATCACTGAGTCAGGCTCAGTGTCCTCAAAAGAAAAAAACGCTCTCTCCGAGGAAAACCAAGTTTCACCAGGAGGATCAACACCGGTATCACGAAAATACCCCGAAGCGTTTCCTTCAATCCTGACAGATTCAGGATCTCCGGAGGATTCCAGAAGGATTTCCATCCAGTCCCCTGACATATCTCCCTCTTCAAAGAGGAGAACCGGAGAACCGAACAGTTCAAAACGATCCTCATCACCAAAATACCTGAGATATTCAGACGAAGAAGTGAAATTCATTTCAGGCATTGAAACAAAAACGTTTCCCTGGGCTTCAGCACTGTTTTCATCCGGGAAGAATTCAAGTCGATCAGCAGTAATTGTAAGACTGTCTCCATTTTCTGCTCTTCTTAGAACAGGATCGACCGTTACAAAAAGGCTGCCTCTCTCTCTGTCATACAGTGCGTACTGACCCTCTATTTGTCCAAACCATGGACCGGTCATTATCACATTTTCCCTTGCAGTTGCCTTGGCTGAACCGCGGAAATACACAACCTCTTCAGCTTTAATAACTGTCTCTCCATCAGTAAGAACGACATCTCCGGTCATGGTTACCATACCAGCGTTCTTAAGATATTCCAGATATTCGGAAGTACCGGTAAGAGTATCCATCAGAACGATTACATTGCCGAGAAACAGAGCATGTCCGGAATCCTGCCAGACAGTGGCGCTGTCGGAATTGACTGTTACTTCTCCGTCAGTTACAACCACATTCTGAGCCAGATCAAGGACAACTTCTCCGGAATCAAGTTCCCTCGCAACTGCCCGATCAGCGGTTGCAGTAAATACTCCCGCACCCACAGCAGTTGCAAATATCAGCAGTACAAGGCTATTCAAGATCGATCTCCCCGGAATAAACCGCAGTGAAACTTTCTTCAATATCAACCCCTTCTGCCGCACCAAGACTTAAATCCAGATCAACTCCCGTCCCTGATAGAACTGTTTCTCCAGTCGAATCAGGAATTGTCAGCACCACGAGACAGTCACTATGGAAAACCCCCATCTCGTCATTCCAGAATATTTCTTCAGTCGAAAGATGTCTGTCATCGCTTGTACGCGCGATTACATGACCCCATATTCTCATAAGGCCTGATTGCAGTTCAACACGTCCGGAATCACCGGTCAGAATGGTGGATGGAACATCCTCTTCAAAAAATGTAAGATTAACACCGTTGATCAGAAGAAGACTGTCTCCTTCAGTGTACACTGCATTATCACTCACCAGACGCCAGGAACGATTCCCTTCGAACAATTGAACAAGAGTAAAATTCTCCACATTCTGGACCTGCTCCTGATCAGGATCCATTTCAACCGGAACAGGTTTACAGCAAGCCAGGAGCCCAGCCAGGACGACGAGCCCAGCGTTCATGAATCCAGATCCACTGCTGCGGGTCTTCACGTATCCACTCCTCAATCCTTTCGGTAAGATCAGCTGTCAATTCAAGATACCCGTTATCTCCGGAGTATTCTGAAAGAACCATCGGTTCGTCGATAGTAAGGATATATCTTCCGTTGCTCTTCCTGGCAATGTGAAGAGTCAGGACAGGAATTCTGAATCTTATTGCCAGCTGAGCCGGACCAACCGGCGTTC
The DNA here is from genome assembly GCA_030642525.1 of Candidatus Aegiribacteria sp. Classification (GTDB taxonomy): domain Bacteria; phylum Fermentibacterota; class Fermentibacteria; order Fermentibacterales; family JCC-6; genus Aegiribacteria. The sequence continues at coordinate 128 of DAOWNO010000095.1, read as the reverse complement.
TTGCCGGAAGTCCAAGGAAATCAACAAACTCACTTTCCACACCCATCGTATCCTGATCTATCAAAATACCTACTGCAGTGTTATCACGCAATACATTCATAAGCTTCACAATACTGCTGCTCCTGTCG
>DAOWNO010000016.1 GCA_030642525.1 Candidatus Aegiribacteria sp. | reverse complement strand
GTGATGCATCCGGTTAAGGGGTAGAGGAGAAATCTACTGCGTAATAATCATTTTCAATAGATATGAATGACACTTTTACTCCTCCTGATCATGTCCAGGGCAGTTTACCGAGTATCGGAGTCTTTGACTCTACAAGTACAGCCGTGACAGATCCTGTCTTAGTCAGCTGGACTGCGTCACCTGATTAGATTTTAGTTCAGAATACAGGGGAAACTTCCGAGGAAGAAAAGCATCGGAAGCTTCAGACAATCACAACAGTTGTTACTCTGACTGAACTACACTATAGATTTACAGAGAACAAGGACATAATGGAGGCAGAGGAGTGCTTATTAATGAAATGCCGGCAGATAGTGAAATCCGATATTCCTTAATTATTGGTGCTGTGGGGATGAATTCTCGAATATTACAGGAATTTGGTTTCACCGGTTCTTATAAGATGAGATATTTGGTTTAATAGTAGATGAATAGAGAAGGAGACTGATGCTGTTTAAGAAACCCAGGGTTGGTATTGCGCTTGCAGGCGGCGGGGCAAAAGGACTTGCACATATAGGTTTCCTTGAAGTTCTCAAGAAAAACGGAATTCCTATTGATATTATTTCAGGAACGAGTATCGGAGCGGTCATTGGGGCAGCTTATGCCCTTGAACCTGATATTGAGAAAATGAAAGCTAAACTTCGGATACTTATAGAATCCGATGTATTCAGAGATCTGAAACTGGATAAATTCAAATCAGTTGAAGAAGATCACTGGTTCGACAGGATCAGAAACAAACTGAAAATGAGCCTCACATTTGCCGAGGCGGCGACCAGGCCGTCACTTATTTCTGAGGTTCAGGTATTGAGGCTTTTTGATGAACTGTTTGGAGAAAAGACATTCAAGGATACAAAACTTCCATTTGCAGCGGTTGCGCTTGACCTTATATCGGGTGAAGATGTGCTGTTCAGGGAAGGCTTAATCAGGGATGCTGTGAGAGCGAGCACTGCTATTCCCGGGTTATTTCCGACAGTAAGGCTGGATGGAAAAATACTGGTTGATGGCGGAGTAACGGCGAATGCGCCCATAACGGCAGCAAGGAAACTGGGCGCAAATATAGTAATAGGTGCTATTTTCGGTTATGAGCCTTCCCCTCCCGGAAGACTTGAAAGTTCCATGAGTGTTATTTTAAGAGGTGATGAGCTTGCGAAATTGAAATTATTCAGGATGCTCATCGAGAAAGCTGACTATGTCGTTGAAATCGATACTGGAGATACTCACTGGACTGATTTCGGAATGTATGAAGAATGCATTGAAAAAGGGAAAGAGGTCGCAGCAGGGCATCTTGACAAATTAAAACGGATTTCGAGCGGTGGTCCGTTCAGAAGATTGTTTGGTTCCGGAAAAGCTACATGAAATGAGCTTTCAGGAATGCCCAGGAACTGCTTTGAAGATCAAGTGTGGTCTCATCAGTTATTTCAACGTCATCAAATGAAACGTCCATAATGGCAATATTGGCCTGAATCATATCCGGACAGAGCAAAGATACCAGGCTCCTGATAAAGGCTGTCTGTAGCTGTAAAATTCCATATATCAGGTTCATCACCTGCGGCTTCATCCAGTTGGAGATTGGGATCATATGCATCATATAAACATATTCGTCCTATCAGTGGGCATAGTTCAGAATAGCAGAATGGAGAAGCATACTCTGTAGTGAATCATGATATAATGAGAAAAATGACAGGCTGGTGCGGCAGAATACTCCATATTGACCTTTCGTCCGGTAACTACCGGTTTGAGGAGCTTGATTCTGATGTCTGCCGGTTCTGCTAATATTTACCTAATCCCTATCCTGGTAAATCATCTTGCCAGGGGGAATAGTCCGTACAGATTTGCAGACCATTTCTAGAGGTTCGAGTGGGGAATGTGCTAATTATTCAGATTGATCAGTACAAAATGAAAGAATATTTCCTCTATAAATCACCAGCTATTTCTGGATCTGTCGGAAGATACTAATTCAGTTATTTCTGGAATTTTAATCCGGTCAATTCTGCACCTTGCATTATTCCAGAATTTAATACTACTATTTTTTCAGTTGAGTAAAGTAAGCCAGCAGGTCTTAAAGACCTACTGGCTTGAGAACTAATGAATTATTACAATCTTTGCAGTTTCAATCTGATCACCTGTACTTATACGTACAATGTAGTTTCCAATTGAAAGTTGTGATGTACTACAGATAGATTCATTCACCCACTCGCCTTCAGAAGTGGAACCGTTTATCGAGTGGACAAGTCTTCCAGTTAGGTCAAATACATCAACACTGTATTCGCCTGGAGCTGCTTCGAATGCAATAATGGGGGAAGATGAAGCATTGTTTGTTATCTGGACTGTGGTATTGGGTGTTCTCGATAAGAATAAGGGAGAAATGAGATGTGATATCTTCCAGAATTCTACGTAACAGTCAGATGAGTTACTATCACCGATTGTCATGGCTATTGCGTACCCAAAGTTACCTAGAGGATCGCCATCACCTAAGTGGAATTCAGGACCGCGAATAATGTTTTCATTACCCTGGTGAACCCTTTCGGATAACAGTTCACCGCCAGGACATCTGAATTTCTGAAAGAATGGGTCACTGGAAGCATAGGAACCACTATATCCAAAGAGTCTTGAGGAGAGATAAGAGGTCCAGTCACATGAGAAAATAGTACCTTGAGTCGCGGTGAAACCATAATAATCGAAGCAATTCTCAGCTCTGGTGGAAATATCTAACGCATATTCATCTTCGGTTGCTTCACCGTTGGTTATATTCCAAGTGGTTAAAGCAGCTTTCTCACTATCTTCTAATACGGCAAAAACAGCTTGAACGGATCCGAAACGGTTCGGGCTGCTATCAATACCTGTTAGAACGCCGCCTGCGTTTAATGGAATGTAAGCACTAAGACTGAAGTAGTATGTTATCTCACCGTTTGTGTTCAAAGCACGGGCAACCGGACAATTAAGCCACTTTTCATACAAATTGTCATATACTGCTTCAGAAGAGTATCCGAATAGAATTTCATCGTTGGCAGTAACTTCGATGTATACACGCATCCAGTTATCTGCAACCTCAGAATACGCCGGTTCATATGTCCAGAGTACGTTGGAGAGATTATCTCCATCGACCATCATTACTAAAACATGACCGTACTGCACGGCACCAATCACGAAATCACCTTCGCTTGTCATGCCAATTGATGTGCCTATTCCGTAGTTCTCATAGATTTGCGTTTCCAGGCGTGCGCCATTGTCATCATACCGAGTGAGCATGATATCAGGAGTGTAGCCGGGAGCCCAATCAGATGTACCTACAACCATGTACTCATTATCTGCGTAAATCTGACAGGCTTCGAACGCATAGGTTCCTGCTCCGGTGCGGTAGAAATCACTCCAAAGCAGATTACCATAACGGTCGTAACGTAAAAGAACTTGTTCAGAATAAAATTTGGATGAACCCCAGCTTCCACCTACCGCAAGGAATCCATTGTTGTAACCCCGACAGACACCGGACAGTTCATCGTGTGTGTTGTGGTCATAGATTTCTGACCAATTGATGTCTGTGCAAACACAGATAGAGGTTAGAACGAGTACAGTTAATATAAGTTTTAACATTTTCTCCCTTTCAAGTTGAAGTTAATAAAGCAAAATATTACCTAATTTATTAATATACTCTATATACTTTTATTAGTTCTGTCAATGGAGTTAATGAATATACAGTTCACTGCACGCTTTGGACACTTATGAGGGATAAGATCAGGCTCAATGCTTGCAGGAGAGTCAGCAGTTGTAATGATGCAAAACATTCTAGTCCAAGCCTTGAAGAAGTAATCAAAGAGCATTTTAAAGAGTTTAACTGCAGGTGAACACGCTGAAACATGGAACTAACCTGAATTCACCGGATGATATAGAATAGATGAATCCGTTCCGTGGGTCTCTGTCGATAATTTCCGTATGCGGACCGGTTAACATGATGAAAGCTGTTGCCTGCCGCATATCCGGTTCATCATACTTGTATGCTCAATACAGAATTCCCAGTTGAAAGGCAGAACAGTTTTATGACAGGTAGATGGGGAAGGATACTTCATGTTGATCTTTCATCCGGCGAGTACCGGTTTGAGGAGATCGATCCCGATATCTGCCGGTTCTGGATTGGTGGAAAGGGGCTGGCCGGGTATTACCTGTTTCCGGAGATAACCCGTTCCTGGAATGATCCTGATATGCCGCTTGTATTTATGACCGGACCGCTCACCGGAACTCTGGTGCCTGCTTCAAGTCGAATCTGTGTAATGTCAAAATCCCCGCTTACCGGAGCTGTTGGAGACTGTTCGGTAGGGGGAAGTCTCGGCTGGCAGATAAAAAAATCAGGTATAGACGGAATTGTCGTTACCGGAAGGAGCACCAGACTTTGCGGTATTGAGATATCTGACGGGAATGTTTCTGTTGAAGATGCGAGCCGGCTTGCAGGTGCGGGTACGGATGAGCTTTACTCCAGGCTGAAAGAGAAAGGATCTGTTGCGTGTACAGGTCCGGCTGCAGAGCATGGAGTCCTTTTCTCATCGATCATGGTTGATGGAACATTTGCCGCAGGCAGAGGAGGACTCGGTCTTGTCAGCGCCTCAAAGAATCTCAAGTACATTACAGTCCGTGGCACCGGCAATGTTTCCGTTCATGATAAGGAGAGGCTCCGAAGTGCCAGTGAGGATATTAGAAGACTGGTAGCCGCCACTCCTGCTATAACCGGGGAGCATGGATTGCAGAACTGCGGTACAGCAGCTTTATACGATCTGATAAGCTGCAGGAGAATGATGCCTACGGCTAATTTCAGGAGAACCTTTTTCCGTCCGGCTTCATTTATGAATTCCCATGCATTCTCCAATGCGTACAAATCAAAGAAATACGGCTGTAACGCATGTCATATCCGGTGTAAAAGAATAGGAGAGGATGGAACTCATCTTCCGGAGTATGAAACGATGTCGCATTTCAGCGCTTTGATCGAGAACGATGATCTTCAGGCTGTTGCCGCAGCGAACACGATATGCAACAAGACCGGAATGGACACTATTTCCGCCGGTGCGACTCTCGCATGCTTTTCCGAAATAGCAGGAGAGAAACTCACTCCGGATAGAATTACAGGTCTTTTACTTGACATAGCTGCGGGAAGAGGAGAAGGATGCGAACTGGGACAGGGATCATTTCGATTCGCGGAATCGAAGGGCTGTTCCTTTCTTTCTATGTCAGTAAAGGGGATGGAGCTGCCGGGGTACGATCCAAGAGGGGCGTACGGCATGGCGCTTGGTTACGTCACTTCCACAAGGGGAGCATGTCACTTGCGTGCATATCCCATCAGCCACGAGATACTTCGAAAGCCGGTTGCCACAGACAGGTTCTCTTTTGCGGGCAAAGCCAGGATAGTAAAGATAGCGGAGGATATGAATGCTGTTATCGATTCACTCACCGCATGCAAATTTTTCTTTTTTGGCTGTTCTCTCGAGGAGTACGCATCGGCCTACTCTGCAGTAACCGGCACTGAAACATCAGCTCAGGATCTTCTGGCAGCGGGGGAGAGGACTTATTTCAGAGACAGGATAATGAATGCCAGGTGTGGTTTTACTTCGGAAGATGACGATTTGCCACCCAGATTCTTTTGTGAAGCAGGGAGTTCCGGTGATTGTATCGAGGTTTCTCCTCTTAACAGAGAGGAATTCCTGGAAACGAGGTCGAAGTACTACCGGATCCGGGGGCTGGATCAAAATGGATGCCCGCTGCCGGGTAAAGCTGAGGAACTGGGTCTGGATGGTCTGCTGTGAAACGACTTCTTGAGAAGTACTCAGCGAAAATGGTCTCAGCGGGCCTTGCTGAAACCGGTTATCCTCTTCTTGGCGGTCTTGATGCTGAGCTGGAATGGAACAGAGAAGATCCAGCAATCCCTGTACTTGAGAGAGTTTTCAGTGGATTGAGTATTAATTCTCTGCTTTTTTCTTTTCCAGCGGAACCGTATCGGTCGATCATTGATTTTCTGGCGTCAGGAGATGTGAATTTTATTCAGCCTGAAGATTCTGAAACACGAACTTTCATGCATGACCTTCCTGTAATCAGGGATTTCAGATCAGACATGATTATTGAGAAACTCAGAAAGCGAAAGAGTGTAATTGTAAAGGGGAAAGGAATAATTACATGGGGTACTGTAAGTCCCGAGCAGGCATTCATATTCTACAGTTCGGTCTGTTTCGCATGCTTCGTGAAATTCTTTTCAGATTACCTTCGGGACAGCAGAAAAGGCGAAGTTTCGGTTGAGCAGGAGAGGGTATTCAGGATTGCTCAAAAAAATCTTGAACAATATACGGATAAACCTCCCTTACTTATGTCAGGACCTTACCGGAACAGGGAGGATGTTTACAGGGCAGTTGCGGAGGCAGGCAGGCTGACTGTAGAGCACAGGCTTGTCGATTCATTTTTCGGTAATGTTTCCTTGAGATGGGGCGATACTCTGTTCATAAGTCAGACAACCTCTTCTCTGGATGAGCTGGAAGGCTGTATTGATCCGTGTCCCATGAATGGATCGGCTTGCACAAGTATCACGGCTTCCAGTGAGTTTTCTGCTCACATGGGTATTCTTCGGCATACAGGTATGAACGCGATACTTCACGGTCATCCAAAATTCTCTGTAATAATGTCAATGGACTGTCGCAGGGAAAACTGTGCTTCAAGAGGATCGTGTCACATCCGCTGCCCCGAAGAGCGCTTCGTGCGTGATGTTCCCATCGTTCCAGGTGAAGTCGGGACCGGCCCTTTTGGACTGTGCAATACACTTCCATCCGCCATGGAGGGTAGTCGAGGTGTAATCGTATGGGGTCATGGGCTTTTCACGGTATCATTGGATGATTTCAATGGTGCCTTTCGGAACCTGCTTTCAATCGAGAGAATGTGCAGAGAAGAGTATTTCAGGTTTCTGGATTGATTCCGATTACATAATACTGGACACTGAGAGGCTTCTCTGTTAGTTACTTGTCAATATGAAAAATTCAACTTCCTACAATAAGGATAGAATAGGGATTGATCCCTTAACAGGTCTGCATGACAGATCCTATCTGGATGATATCAATGATGTATTTTTGCGGAAAGATGGAGCCTGGTCTCTTTTAATGCTTGATGTTGATCACTTCAAACTGATCAATGATATCTACGGTCATCTATCAGGTGACAGAGTCCTGCGCCAGTTGGCGCATACAATCCAGGTTAACCTTAAAAAAACCGATACAGCAGTCAGGTTCGGTGGTGATGAATTCATGATAATCCTTCCGGATACTCTTGAGGAAGGAGCTCTGGATCTTGCCCAGAGGTTGATATATGAAGCGGGAAGAATGAGTTTTCCATCAGGACTTCACATAAGCCTTTCAATTGGCGTTAGTCAGAGCAGGGAGCCTGACGCTTCCATTCTGGAACTTGTCTCCCGCGCTGACAAAGCTCTTTACCGGGCGAAGGAAGCTGGAAGAGGAAGGGTTTTCTTTTTCACGGAAGACCTGATGGACACAGAAGCCCCCGAGATCAGTTCAGCTCATATGGTAGGTCGACGGCCTGAACTCCGGAAGCTCCGCCAGCTGGTCGAGGAATCAGTTACGGAATCCAGCCGCTTTGCCATGGTTACCGGAGAAACGGGGGGGGGGAAGAGCAGACTTATCGATGAACTGCTGAACTACTGCAGCTTCATGAAGGTACTGGTTGTGAAATATTCCGCCATGGAGCACATCCGGCGTCAGCCGTATTCGCTTCTTGTTGAGCCTCTGAAAGATGCCATTTCCGTGCTGTCCGATCATGAGATGGATAAAGTCCGCAGGAATATAGAGCCTGTCCATCCGGCCACACTGGAGCTTTTCCCGGAGTTCGAAGCATCAATCATTGATGATACGATATATTTTCGTGAAGAAAGACTGCGTTTTCGGATATTTCGGGATATCGCTGTGCTTATCTCCGCCATTTCATCGATGCGGCCGCTGATGTTCATACTGGATAATCTTCAGTGGGCTTCGGAGCAGGATATCGGGATTCTTTCCTTTGTCGCAAGAAATACTCCAGATGCACATGTATTTTATCTTTGTCTTATGCGCAAAGATAAGGGATCTGAAACCCGCTTCAGGAAACTGGCTGCAATCAGGTCATCAATTCCTCTTTTAATACTGGATATTTCCAAGCTGACGGTTCCGGAAACTCGCAATCTGCTTCTTTTCTCTCTGAAGGATCCGAATATTCCAAGGAAAGCGCAGGATTTCCTGATAGCCCAGAGCGGAGGAAACCCTCTTTTTTTGCGCGAACTGCTTATTGCGTGCATTGATTCGGGTTATATCACTGCCGACAGATCAGGAGAGAAGATCTACAATATTCCGGATGATATTGCGATTCCTGAGAGCCTGGGACAGATAATCACTTCGAAGTTATCAAATATCACTGACGAAGCAAGGGATCTTCTTAAGATTGCATCCCTTTCCCCTGACCACTTTAATCTGGCCCTGCTCGAGGGTTTAACCGGAAATGATCAGGTTGTACTTGCCCGGAGTCTCGATAAATGCATTAAGGCCGGATTGATAGAAGAAGTTAGAGAAGGGAAGAGTGAGGTAAGTTTCAGGTTCACGCATGGAGCTGTAAGAGATTTCCTCTCCTCCGAACTTCCTGATTCTCTGAGACTTACTTACAACCAGAGGATTGCCGGCTATTTCGAGGAATTTTACAATGCCGGTAAGGAGGATCTGCTGACAACGGTTGCCTATCATTATGCGAGAAGTCAGGATGACTCTAATGCCGGCAGATATGCTCTCCTTGCTGCCAGGCAGGCTTCCTCAAGAGGAGCTAACAGGGATGCCATAGCCTGGTACTCTGTTTTCATTGAAAGAACAGATGAAAGTGAGAACGATGCCGAGCTGATGTTCGATGTACATATCAATCTTGGAGAGCTTTTCTCAATCACAGGGAATACTGATGTGGCTGATGAACATCTGAAGCGAGCTCTGGAATTGTCCTCTAAGCCGGTGGAACTGGCTGCAGTGCATTTAAGGCTCGGAAAGAACTACCTCAACAGCAGCAGGTACCCGGAAACTCTCGAAAGTTTCGGGCTTGCAGTGGAATCATGTCAGAATAGCGGATTGAAAGATGAAGTAGTCCTTAGAATTTTTATCGAAGCATTGATAGAGACATCATTCATATGCAGGCTTAAGGGGCAGTATTCTGAAGCTTTGTCAAATCTGGACAGGGTAGCAGTACTTCTGGAGGATTCGAGCAGGAGCATACAGGATGACATTATAGCACTGTATTTCACCAGGAGAGCTGACATAATTTCAGAGATCGGTTCAGTTGACGAAGCTCTGGGATTCTACGGAAAAGCACTTGATATCTACAGGAATACAGAAGACCTGCCCGGTGAGGCTACCGTATTGAACAACATGCATGGGATCTACTTGCGTCAGGGGGAGTACGGGAAAAGCCTCAATACTATGGAAGAGGTTATCAGGATCGATCTGATTCTGGATGACAGACTTGGTCTGGCCATTGCCAATTACAATATTGCTGAATACTACCAGAGCATCAATATGCTTGATCTTGCAAGGGAATATTACGAGAAGTATCTGGAGATAAATGATGATATCGGAAACGAGCTGGGTTTCGGATATGGAAGCTATGGGCTGGGTAATCTTTACTGGCTCGAAGGAAAACTTGAGAAATCAAAATTGTATTTCGAGGAAGCGATAAAAGTGTTCTCCAGGCTCCACTGTGACGAAATAAGAGCGGAATGCAAGTTGATGATAGCCCGTATCTGCATGGAAACCGAGAATTTCGATATAGCGAAGGAAATACTGAAATCACTTGACGATGCGGGGCCATTCAGTTCCGGCACGGAGAACAGTATCCTTTTTGTAAGAGGACTGGCTCATATATGCTATCCGGATTCAGACGCTGAATCATTCAAGAAATCTGTAGATTGTTTCAGTCAGATAATCGAACTTTCACATGACGACTCGGAAATAGAGATTGCCCTGTACTGCAGTTCACTGGCCACAGCATACGGAAAACTTGGCCTGGACAGCGAGATGAAAGATGCTTTAAAAACAGGCTCAGGAAAACTTGCAGAGAATCTGGGCAGGATACAGTCCTATTCCATCAGGAACAGTATAATGACCCGCCGCGAGATTGTTGACTTCAAAGCGCTCTGTTCGGAGTCTAATGTTGCCTTCCCGCCTGAAGGATATACATTCGATTACAATAGATGACCAACCTGCAAATCAGCAGATTATTCCGGTTTCTTTTCTAGTTTGTATATTCGCGGATACGGCAGAATTCAGCTGTTCTAATTTTACTGATTAAGAGGTCAGGAATGTACACAGACAAGCTATGCGGCATCCTCAGGGCAAATCTTGAAAAGGCTGAAAAGAGCGGGGTATTCAAGAGAGAACGGGTCATTACGACAAGACAGGGCACTGTTGTCAATGTATCCCATTCCGGGGAAGTGCTCAATTTCTGTTCAAATAACTACCTTGGTCTTTCAGGTGATCAGAGACTGGTTGAAAGAGCACGCGAAATACTGGAGTTGAGAGGTTTCGGTCTTTCTTCTGTACGATTTATCTGCGGTACTCAAGATATTCACAGGGAACTCGAAGGAAAAATAGCTGCCTTTCTATCCAGAGAAGATGCGATACTCTACTCAAGCTGTTTCGACGCAAATGGCGGGTTATTTGAGCCTCTGCTTACCGATGAGGATGCAATTATTTCCGATCAATTGAATCACGCCTCGATCATTGATGGTATAAGATTATGCAAGGCAAAGAGATATAGGTACAGTCATATTGATCTTGAGGATCTTGAAGCAGTTCTCATCCACGCCCGCGGAGCAAGAGTTAAAGCAATCGTTACCGATGGAGTTTTCTCGATGGATGGTGAAATAGCTCCTCTTCCGGGGATATGTGACCTGGCTGAGAAGTATGATGCGCTTCTGATAGTGGATGATTCACACGCTACAGGATTCATAGGTGAGAACGGAAGGGGTACACTGGAGTATCATGGAGTGACCGAAAGAGTGGATATAGTGACATCTACTTTCGGAAAAGCACTAGGAGGTGCTTCAGGAGGTTTCACATCCGGACCAGCTGAAGTGGTGGAAATGCTCAGACAGATGTCAAGGCCATACCTGTTTTCAAATACGGTAGCTCCCGTAGTTGCTGGAACCACACTTGCCGTCCTGGATCTGATAGAAGAATCGAGTGTTGAAAGAGACCGCCTGCGCAGTAACCAGAGGCGCTTCAGAAAAATGATGACAGAAGCTGGTTTCAGAATAGTAGAGGGAGATCATCCCATTGTACCTGTGATGTTCGGTCATCTGCCTGATGATGCCGTGCTGGCACAGAAGTTCGCCGATGAACTCCTTGAATCAGGTATTTATGCCATAGGATTTTTCTACCCGGTCGTGCCCAGGGGGAAGGCCCGCATAAGAGTACAGCTTTCAGCTGCTCATACTGCCGAACAGATTGATCAATGCGTATCAGCATTCAAAGAGGTTGGCATTAAACTGGGCGTAATCTGAGCTTTCTGATCTTTGCACTTGACAAAGCAGTGTAGTTATTGAAGATACCCATTATGAGTACTGACATTGCAATATTCGGGGAAGCGCTGTTTGGAAGGATCAGAAGGGAACTCCTCTGTCTGTTCTTTCTTAATCCTGACAGATCGTTCTATCTTCTGGAACTCGTGGCAATCCTGCAGACAGGGCGCGGTGGTGTTCAGCGCGAACTGGCTAATCTGACTGAGTCAGGAATTATCAGAAGAGAGAAAACCGGCGTTAAAATCTTTTTCAGGGTATCAGATGATTCCGAAATATTCGTTCAAATGCGAAATCTCCTTGAAAAAATTACTGATATTAAAAGCATGATTTCATCAGCAGTGAGATCTGCTGATAAAACAATCATTACTGCAGTTCTCTCCCCGATTATTATGAGTGGGAATATCCGTTCTGTAAAACTGTTGATAGTCTGCAATGAAATCAACGACATGTTTCAACAGGAAATGAATCGAATTCAGCTTCTGACTGGAATAGAAATTCATTTGAAGATTTTGAGACAATCTGAACTGAGTACATTCATAAATGAACACTCTTCAGAGGAATGGATTTCTCCCGGAACGGGATTTCTGCTGGCTGGAAGACATGAAGATCTGATTCCTGAAAAAACTGACGAGGAATCAGTTATCAGAGAACCGGATCTTTTCTCGGAATCAGATTTCAACTGGTAACTCAGGGAAAAATGTGAGTTTTAAAAGAGACAGACAGTTCTATCGCTTTTCTTCGTACGGATTTCTGAAGAATCTCAGATTCTTCGAACCTTTCATAATTCTGTATTTTCTGGAAATAGGATTTTCATTTCTTGAGATAGGGATTCTCTTCACTATAAGGGAAATATCCACCATATTTCTTGAGGTTCCCACCGGGCTCATAGCAGATACCAGAGGGAGAAAGGTTTCAATGCTCTTCTCCATGGCAGCTTATATAGCGAGTTTTATTGTATTCTTCTATTTCCAGGAATACATTGCAGCTTCGGCAGCTATGATTCTTTACGCATGTGGAGAAGCGTTCAGAACCGGGACTCATAAAGCTATGATACTGGAATACCTTCGCCTGACGGGACAGACGGTATGGAAACCTGATTATTACGGTGCCACAAGGGCGGCATCCAATCTTGGCTCAGCTTTAAATGCGCTTATCGCTGCTGCTCTGGTTTTCATTTCCGGAAGTTTCAGATATGTATTTATTGCTGCAGTGGTTCCCTATGTTCTGAACATGATAAACCTGGCATCATATCCTTCCGAATTGGATGGGACTGATGTAAAGAACAGGCCTGGGCGAGCTGGAATCAGAGAAACATACAGAGAGTTTACATCGATATTCAGAAGAAGCGAGGCGCGAATGGGGATATTGAATTCCGCTGTCTTCGATGGCTTTTTCAAAGTTCTCAAAGAATACCTTCAGCCTGTTCTGAAATCTCTTGCAATCAGTCTGCCCATCCTGACTGCAATGCAGATCGATAAAAGGGTTGCTGTCGTGACAGGCTGCGTCTACTTTCTTCTTTTTCTTGCAGCAAGCACAGCTTCAAGGAATGCCGGTAGATACTGCAGGCGAGTAAAGGGTGTGAGAAAAGCTGTCAATTCAACCTGGATGGCTGGATTCAGCCTGGTAATTATCGCGGGCGTATTTTATGAATTGTCTGTTTTCACTGTCACAATTGCTTCGTATTTCGTGCTGTTCTCTATCCAGAATCTAAGAAGACCAATATGTGTTACATATATAAGTGAGAAAGTACCTGACAGAGTCATGGCTTCAGGCTTATCTGCAGAATCGCTTCTGAAAATGCTTGTAATGGCTGTTCTCGCGCCTTGCGCTGGTTATCTTGCGGACAGGGCGGGAATAGGGACAGCAGTAATTTCTGCTGGAGTTCTGATGGCTGTTCTGTACATTCCGATGAGACTCAGAACAGCTAACCCCTCATAATTGTATGAAATCTGCTGCTTAAGATTTATCTGGTTCAGTTCCGATTTTTCTTTTCATTATCAAAAGAGAACTTCCCAGACAGGCTCCAAGCGTGGCGACTATCCATCCTTCATTCTGCTTTTCCTCGATGATATCGGATACTTTGCTCTTAAGACTCCAGAATACCTGGACGACTTCATGCTTATACTCATCTCCATCATCAACCATGATAAGCATATTAGCTCCTGAAACATCCGCAAGCGCAGCAACATGCCAGCCCTGTTTTTCTTTGTTCTCGATAGTCTTCTTCATGGAAGCTGCGCTTTTCCATGAAGCCGGAATCATCAAATGTTTCATAAATTCAACCCCGTTCATCAAGTTTTAGCTGGGGATCCATATCTTTTTTGCAGTTATTATCTCTGCATCCTTCGGGAAACTCATCTGTTCAGTTGAGATGCTGTGAAAGATGAAACCTTTCCAGGATAAGAGGTACTGCGTTTTTTTCTTCTTGAATCCAGAGGGCGAAATAACGATTAGAGGTTCGGTTGTGCGGGAGAGAACCTTCGCGAATTCTTCCGGTTCAAGACGGATTATTGCTCCTGAAGCCTTCACGGCATTTGCCATTGCTGCAGCTGCTGCAGTTGAAGCTCCTGTTACTGCAAGAATTGCCGCGCTCATGATAGGATCACCCATATTTATCCTCCATCAACAGCATAGACAATACTCATGAATACTGTTTCAGTACAAGGCCTTCGATATCGTTCAGACATCATATAGTCCGGTTTCCCTACTTTTCCTTATTTTCCTGATCGTTTTTGAAAATTCTCTTGCTTGTTTTAAGTGCGCAGAGATGACCGCACATGGAGCAGACATCGTCGTCTGATGGAAGGGCTTCGTTCCTTTCATGTCTTGCGGTGACAGGATCCAGTGAAAGGCTGTACTGAGCTTCCCAGTCAAATCTTTCTCTTGCCTCAGCCATCAGGTTATCAGCCTTCATTGCACCTCTGGTTCCGCGAGCGATATCAGCAGCATGAGCGGCAATTCGCGATGATATCACACCGATCTTTACATCTTCGACATCGGGCAGGCGAAGATGCTCGGCAGGAGTTACATAGCACAGGAAATCAGCTCCATACCATGCAGCCATTGCTCCACCAATCGCAGAAGTTATGTGATCATATCCGGGGGCAATATCCGTAACGATAGGACCGAGAACATAGAAGGGAGCTCCCCCGCAGAGGCTTTTCTGCATCCGGATGTTTTCGGCGATTTTATCCATGGGAACATGTCCCGGGCCTTCTATCATTACCTGTACTCCAGCTTTATGTGAACGTTTCTGTAATTCTCCAAGTGTAATCAACTCTTCAATCTGAGCCCGATCGGAAGCATCAGCGATGCAGCCGGGTCTCAGTCCGTCTCCGAGAGAGAAGGTAACATCGTATTCATGGAGAATTTCAATCAGGCGATCGAAATGTTCGAAAAGAGGGTTTTCCTTGCCCTGCTTTTCCATCCATTCGGCGAGAAGTGAA
The DNA here is from genome assembly GCA_030642525.1 of Candidatus Aegiribacteria sp. Lineage (GTDB taxonomy): Bacteria > Fermentibacterota > Fermentibacteria > Fermentibacterales > JCC-6 > Aegiribacteria. The sequence goes on along the minus strand of DAOWNO010000016.1, from coordinate 1,281 downwards.
CCTCCCCTGGAGACAATGCCAAGTTTCCTGCCCTGTACCTGAAGAAGTTTCAGTGCTCGGGCAGTAACACCGCAGTGAAGTGTAAGGTAATCTACTCCGGCTCTGCAGTGATCTTCTATTGCCGAGAAAATATCCTCCTCGTTAACATCACTTACATCTCTGCTATCTCGGAGGGCTTCACCGAATACCTGGTAGAGCGGAACTGTGCCGATTGGAACAGGGCTTCTTTCCATGGTTCCGGTGAGAATCATCTTCCATTCAGATCCTGTAGAAAGGTCCATAACGGTATCAGCGCCATAAGCAACCGCTACTCTGAGTTTTTCGAGTTCAACTTCTTTTGATTCCTTGTCCGCCGAGCTTCCGATGTTGGCGTTTATCTTGACGGTCATTCCGCGCCCGATGGCGCAGGGTTTCCGGATATTATGGGTTCTGTTAGCCGGCACTACAATAATCCCATCAGTCAGACCCGCTAGAAGTAAATCAACCGGAACGTTTTCAAGCAAAGCAGTTTGTTCTACTACAGCGGTCGCTTTTCCCTGCCGCGCTATTTCGATTGCTGTTTTCATTGTTCTTCCCGTCGTTTTCCCTTCGCCGGTATTATCCGGATCAGGTTCAAAGGGTCTGTTCTCAGCCCTGACCTGCCGATCTTTGAATCAAACTGCCGCAGGTTTCAGACACCCCATTATACATACTACTATCATAATCAATTTAAGAATTAAGTGCGGATCATGGAATCATTCGTTATTGTTCCGCAGGAGGTTAAAAATGGCAGTAATTGATGACACTAAACTGGTATCAGTGCTTGAAGCTTCTTCTGAAATGGAAGCGATGACCATTAAGGCATTTCTCGAAACCCAGGGAATAAGGGCCGCAATCAGAAGCAGACAGATTCCAATGTACAATGGTATTGCCAGAGTATGGAATCCGGTGTGGGGCTTTGTGATGGTTATGGAGCCTGATAGGCAGAAAGCTGAAAATCTGATTCTTGAATACATTGAGTCCTTGAATAGCGGCACCGGAACAGAGGAAGAAGATTAGAATGCTACTCATTCTGCTTCAGAGCTTTATCATGAGCATGAATACCTGGTTATTTGCGCCTGCGCCACCGGATTCAGTTGAAATTACGGATGCTCTTCGAGAAGATCCAATGGAAGTTCTGGTTTTCATGGCAAGTACCGGATGGAGACCTGATTGGCTCAGCCCTGACAGTCTTGCAATGTATCTTATGGAGGTGGATTCAACCTGTGCTGCAGAAGCGGTATGGTCAGCTCGCCTGCTTGG
>DAOWNO010000154.1 GCA_030642525.1 Candidatus Aegiribacteria sp. | reverse complement strand
GTATCCGAACCCGCCTGGAACAAGTATGCCATCCAGACCCTGGAGAAGCTCTGTATTTCCACCCTCAAATTCTTCTGCCTCAATACCTGTGACATCAAGGGGAACGTCGTTGGAAATCCCTCCATGCCTCAATGCTTCAAATATGCTTTTATATGAATCCTGCAATCCCATGTACTTGCCGACAACACCAATTCTGACAGTTTTTCCTGAAGGGTGAATCGCCCTGCGCAGCATGGCATTCCATTGTTCAAGGTCGAGTTCGTTCCCGGGAAGCCCCAGCTTACTAAGTATCAGCTCATCGAGCTTCTGGGCAGCAAGTTCAACAGGGACTTCGTAAATTGAATTTTCGACGTCCTTCTCCTCAATAACTGCCCCCCGCGGTACGTTGCAGAACATTGACAGCTTCCTGAAGTGCTCCTCATCAAGTGATCTTTCCGTTCTGCAGATGAGAATATCCGGAATGATACCGATATTCCTGAGGATACTGGCCGATTGCTGGGAAGGTTTTGTTTTAAGTTCTCCTGAAGCGGACAGGTAAGGGATGAGCGTAAGATGAATGTACAGCACATTCTCCGAGCCAAGGTCCTGACCCAGCTCTCTCAGGGCTTCAAGAAAGGGAAGTCCTTCTATGTCTCCGACAGTACCGCCCACTTCGGTAATCGCAATGTCATAATCGCCTTCTGCCTGAGAAAGTACTGCTTTCTTTATCTCGTCCGTGATATGAGGGATTACCTGAACTGTCTTGCCAAGATACCCTCCCTCACGCTCACGGGCGATAACCGATGAGTAGATCATGCCGGCTGTGTAATTACTGTTCCTATTGCACTTCAGTCCGGCGAAACGCTCGTAGTGACCAAGATCAAGATCTGCCTCGGTACCGTCATCCGTAACGTATACCTCTCCGTGCTGGAACGGAGACATCGTTCCGGGATCAACGTTCAGGTATGGGTCCAGCTTCTGCATGGTAACCCGGTACCCTCTCTGTCTGAGGAGAAGCGCTATTGAGGCTGAAGTAATACCTTTCCCGAGAGAGGACACGACACCACCGGTAACGAAGATGAATTTGCATTTGTGCGGGGGCATAAGAACACTGCCTTTCGATTCAAAAAAACACTTCCCATTATTATCGAATATGACAGCATTCGAAATGGTTTTCAAGACCGAAAGAACAGATCAGAGATAGAATCCAGGTCTTCTGTCAGCAAGCACATCATTACGCTCCGTAATGAATTTATTTCGCGCCTGAAGGATATCTACTTCGATTACATATACTTCCTCTATTTCTTTTCCGCTTCTATGAATTATTCTTCCTCCGGGTGCCGCAATCTGACTTGTCCCTGTGAAGTCAAGTGTGCCGAATGAATGATTTTCTGAACCTGTCCGATTGGCGGTAACCGCATAAACAAGATTCTCCGTGCACCTGGACAGCATTGTCTGCTGGCAGTAGCTGAGAACAAGATTTGCCGGGTGACAGAGAATATCAGCACCTCTTAGAGCAAGAGTTCTGGCAACTTCAGGAAATATCCAGTCGAAACAGACCATCATACCGATTGAAACCCCATTCATGTCAAAAACGTCAAGAGGGAGATCGCCTGGATCAAAGTATGTTTTCTCTCTGTCAAAGAGATGAAGCTTTCTGTAACATCCCTCGATCCCGGAAGGCCCAAGGAGCAATGAGCTGTTGTAACACTTCTCTCCAGCCTTCTCGGCAAAGCCTGTAACAATGTGAAAACCATGTGCTCTGCACAGTTTCACCAGCTCGAAAACAGTTCCGGATTCTTCCGGTTCCTCAGCAAATGCAAGAAGTTCTTCCCTGCTGCTGAAACCATATCCTGTAAATGGAAGTTCGGGCAGAACAATCAGATCAGCGTCAATATCCTTGAGAGCGGAAAGAACCGTATCGAGATTTTCTTCTTTTTTACCAAATACAGGAGCGAACTGGAAGTAACCAACCTTAACCATTTGAATCCTTTCAATTGAAAAAGCAGTTTCACAACCGGGCTTGGGGACACGCACTCTCCGGTGCATGTCCCCTGAATATGATCAATATGTGAAATAGTACTATTGTAAATCCAGGCTGTATTGAACATACTTTTGTTGTATAAGAAAAATAATCCCCTCCAGGAAAGGCTGGCTCGCAATGATCAGATCGATTTTATTATTTCTTCTGTTCGTGCTTTCACTCTCAATCGCGAGTGCTGATGAACCTGTTGTAACAGTCCTTGATAACGGGCTCACCGTAATTACTCAGGAATTTCATTACGCTCCGGTAATTGCTTCGATTATTTCCTACAGAGTCGGTTCGAGGAATGAGACAGGGGACATCCTCGGAATGAGTCATTTCTGTGAGCATCTGATGTTCAAGGGAACACCTGATATGCCCAAGTCCAGATTCTGGCAGATCGTTCAGAGAGATGGCGGAAGCGCAAACGCTTTTACAATGCAGGACGCCACTTGCTATTATCTTGTACTCCCTTCAAGCAGGATTGAGGACGCTTTCGCCATTGAGAGTGACAGAATGGTCAACTGTACTATCGATTCAGCGGAAGTGGTTTCCGAACGTAATGTAGTACACGAAGAGAGAAGATCACGTTGTACGGACAGTCCTGACGGCGCGCTCTGGGAAGTCCTGGGAGAAACGGCGTTTCTGGAACATCCTTACAGAAACCCTGTTATCGGCTATGATGAGGATATACTCGCATACGATCACGAAAAGGCCCGTGAGTACTACGAATTGTGGTATTGTCCGTCAAATGCTGTACTGTCGGTTGTCGGTGATTTCGATACCGTGGAGCTGCTTGCTCAGATAGAAGAATATTTCGGTGATATACCGAGTGGAAGCACCCCTCCGGAACCGGATATTGCAGAGCCTGAACAGACCGAAGCAAGATATGTTGAAATAGAACATGCATCCAATCTTCCCCGCTTCATCATGGCATTCCATATACCGTGCGCTCTGGATCCTGATACTCCTGCGCTCGAGATTATATCCGCGTATCTGACCGGCGGCAGATCCGGCAGACTTGATCAGATCCTTGTCGAAACAAATCTTATTAAAAGCGTCTGGGCAGGAAATGATTTTAATATAGATCCGGGTCTGTTTTACGTTTCGGTTACGATGTTCCCTCCGGATGACAGTGCTGTCTCGATGCAGGAAATCCAGGATATGATCTGGGCTGAACTGGATATTATCGCTTCAGACGGTATCTCCCCGGAAAACCTTGAGGATCTGAAGAACAGGTACCGCGCAAGAGAAATCCTCTCTAATGCCAACCCAGCGGGACAGGGAATGCAGTACAGCCTGGGCATGACAATGTTCAACGATCCCTTTCTTGCGAAAAAGCAGCTTGAGGAAGTAGAACTGCTTACTCCCGAGGATATAAGCGAGGTCGCTTTGAGATACTTCAGACGGAGCGGTGTTACAATCGCGGTTCTGAACCCCTCCGGCGGCATGGGAATGGAAGTACAGGCCAGCCATGATGAACTTCCCACTGATGTTACGGAACCATCTTCAATTGACTACGAGGGACTTGAAATACCGGAGGATTTCCTGATTCCTCCTGAAACGTCTATTGCAGACGGCGTTGTGGAGTTTACTCTCTCAAACGGTCTTGTTCTTCTTGTGAAGGAAGATCATACATTCCCTGTTGCCGCAGTCAGTTTCACTGTGCCAATGGGTACTCTCATGAACTCATACGATCTTAACGGTCTTGTTTCTATTACAACGGAAACAATGCTAAAGGGCACGGATGAACTGAACTCCACTGAATTCCATAAAAGGCTTGAAATGGAGGGATCTTACCTGAGATTCTATCCGGGGGAGGAATTTTCAACAGGATCTGTTACTCTTCTATCCGAGGATATTGAGATAGCGTTTGAAAGCATTTCGGACCTGCTTCTCAGACCTGCTTTGAGAACATCGGATTACGAAACAGTACTTAATGAAGCATACGCTGATCTTGAGATGTCAGCTGAACGGTCTTTTTCCGTTGCATGGGACAGCCTTCAGGCAATAACAGCCATGTCACCCTCTGACTACAGAAACCCTTCAGAAGAAACTCTTAATCGGATTACACTCGAAGCCGTTGAATCGTTTTATGACATCTGCTGCAGACCCGGCGGATCGGTTATCGCGGTTGTCGGTGATATAGATGTTCAAACTGTGTATGAACTGACGCAAAAATACTTCGGAGACTGGAGCAATCCTTCCGAACCTCTCCCTTTGATCAGCATACCTTTGTTCTCTGATTCTCCGGGGGATACCGTTATTACACCGATGCCGGGCAGAGTCCAGGTTGCTGTGATGATCGGGCGGAACGCTCCCGGTCTGGATATGCCGGACTATCCCGCTTTCAATGTGATGAACGTCATTCTTGGCAGGGGTATCGGTTCAAGACTGGGGCACAGCGTCCGTGATGAACAGGGCCTTGCATACTCGGTTGGAAGCTGGACGTCTTCTTATGATAGCACAGGAACCTTTATGGCATATCTTTCAACCCTGGCGGATTACGCTCACCAGGCTACTGCTTCAGTAATTGTCGAGATGGAAAGAATAGGCTCGGAGAATGTCCGCGATATCGAGCTGCGGCTGGCCAAGGCAAGTGCTGCAGGAAGACAGGCCCTTTCCGGAATGAGTTATTCGGGGCAGGCATCCAGACTTGCCCTGCTTACCGCCGATGGAAGACCTCTGAACTGGGATCTCATCTATCTGGAAGATGTCCTCGATCTTTCGCCAGACGATCTCAGAGAGGCTGCGGCAAGATATCTGATTCCGGATGAATGGTTTGTTTCCATAGCCGGTGGAATACAGGACGATATTGATACTGAGGAATGAGACAGTCTGATTCCTTACTATATCCTGACTGTTTTTCGCTTGACAGGAGATTCTGATGTCACACTTTGAACCCTGTGCAGATTACGTTCCATGGCAACGAAGGTTTCGAGGAATGGCTTATGCGTTACCATGGAAACGTAATCAATCCCCCGCAACGCAGCTCCTACATACCACTTGATGACTTCACCGAGTGGCACATCAATGAGGTTTTCAAGGGCAAGCCTCGGGAGCTGGTTTTCATCTAGAAAATAATAAGATCAGGACTTGTACCGCAAACAGTTTAAGTGCCTCATCATGCCGTCTTTTTCCTGTATTGGGGTAAATAAACTGATCATGATAGCTATGCTGTCCTGCCATGGCCGAGGCAAAGACCGTCGGACCCAGTACATTTCTTTCCACTGAGCACACTGTGTTGCATATTCTGCACCGCATTTCTTCAACCTTACCTGGTTCCCCATAGAATGCATCATAGCCTTTCTGCATATCATTCTCTTTCTTTTTAGTTTCCTTTTCGCCGCTTCGAATCTTCCTCAGCAAACCTCATCATCGCTTCTTCTGCGCTGGAGCGGTCTTCTTCTGTACCGGTCATCCTGAAACTGCGCTCCTCGCTGCACTCCCCGCAATAGCTGACCTCATAAGAGACCAGATCAAATTCTCTCCCGGTACTAGTATTTGTAACTGAAAGCTCCTCAATCTTGCCCCTGTAAAGTATTATTCCGGTCTCATCACGAAGCACATATTTCCAGGTTCTCTCGCTTGAACTGGTTCGGAACTCCCCCCCATCCCCATTCAGCCTGCTCTTTAACATGGGATGGTTATCAAGATCCTCCAGAGGAGGGTCCATCTGAAAACCTATTCTCATATTCGGACTGCCGGCGATCCTGGATTCCATCAG
>DAOWNO010000115.1 GCA_030642525.1 Candidatus Aegiribacteria sp. | reverse complement strand
TCTGTATATTTCCCATCAGATTCACCTGTGATGTCTTATATAGTTTTACCTCATCGGGTTTTTCCTGTCCTGAAATGATTTTCAGGCAATTTCTCGTCTTTTTTATGGTAGCGCCCTGATCCTGCACATAAAGGGGTATGCAATCATCCCTTGCAGGTATAACCCTTCTCTGAAGTGATGTGCCTTTATGCCCAAATTCCTTCAATGCCCAGTATTCATCTGGAAGACAGACCGGTGACAGTGAGCAGCCCAAACATTTTCTACTGTCCTGAAGTGGAGGTGGAGGATTTTCCTTCAATGCATCAGTCAAAGCATTACGGATATTCTCCCTTGTCTGTGTTTTCAGCTTTTCTGTGATTCTTACAGGTACACGTCTGTTTGACTCGGCATAGTACATTTCTCCATACTTTACCGGACATAACCGTTATCCTCCAGCAACAGAGCATAAGCACACAGCTGTACCTTATGATCCAGCCAGGGTTCATCTGGAGGAGCTTTTCCTCTTTTGATTTCAACAGGTACAACTCTTTCACCTGATTCTTCAAGAAGATCGATGCGCCCGGTGAGTTTTTCATTATGACTTGAAAGGTAAACCGATGTTGTTTTTAGTACTTCCTTTTCAGAATCTATCTCTGTGCTTTCCCTATCTCTGCTCTTGTGAACCTTTTTACCGTCAAGTGTAAACCTGTTATGACGGAATTCACCATCAACCCATTCAAGATAGAACAACCTTGGACAGAATGTGTATTGAACCACCATGCGAACGGGAAGCAGTTCAAAATCAGTTTCTTGTTCTTCCTGTTGATCTATCATTTAAGAGTACTCTCAGGCACAAACTGTCCAAGACCAAAATGGGCAGCGTAGCCAAGAGTTACAGGTCCGGCAACCGACTCTCTGAATTTAATCCGGAATCCGCTTCCTGAGAAATTCACCCTGGATCCTCCACCTTTCCGCCTTTCTGTCCTGAATTTCAGCCAGGATATGAAATGGCCATCAAGCATCGTCCCAAGTTTCGGCAGAAGCTCAATCTCCTCAGGCTCCGGTAATCCTATATAATCAAGTTCTTTCTTTACCTGCTTTTTCAATTCTCGAACAAGCGCTTTTCTTCTTATTTCAGGATCATGTTTCTCAGATCTTTTTATCTTAGGATGCCTTGAAGGAATGAAAGGTGTTATTGAAACCCAGGTATCTGAGCTTGCCAGTATCTGGCTTTCACCCTTCTCGGGATTCAAACCACCGAAATCATTCGGATTCCCTGTTTCAATCGGAACAAGCTGGAGATCGTAACCTTCACTTCCCCATACTTTTTTAAGGGCAAGAAAAGCTTTCAGAGCAACACCATCAAATCCCTGCCGGCTGAAGACGGTAACATGAGATATTTTTCCACGCCCTTCACAGGATTCACAAAGATAATAGGCATGCCTGTGATTTGACTGTCCGGGATTTCCGTCAGGACTTTTTCCGGATATAACCCAGGGAATGCTGCCATTATTTATCCTTCCTGCAATTCCCATTACAATTTTTCTTATTCTCTCACCTTTCCAGAGTGCCTGTGTAAGTTGTGGAAGCACAGCGCTGGAGACAGAGTATCTGACAACTGATACTTTTTTATCAGATAATTTTACTTTTTCAAAGGGAATCGGAGAGAAACAGTCCTCATTGCGAAAATAGGATACTGTCCTGAAGCCCGGTGGAGAACTCCAACCTGCTTTTCTGAGATCAGCAGTTGATATTTCAAGTGCATCAATGAGAGTCGGAGGAACTTCATTTCTTACTTTCTGCCTATCGGAAGCGGTTATTATGACTTTTTCGATGTCTTTCCCTTTTTCAAACTGCTTCTGCTGTTTTTCAGCAAGTTTCAGACGCAGGATTCCATCGATTGCTACATTCTGCCACTTTGCATATTCTAACGATTCGAAAGTACAGGCGACATCAACCGTTTCCATGTTCTTTCGAGTTACTCTTTCACAATCTGCGGGATAGCAGTTAATCTCTTCAGCTGGCTGCTCCACAAGAGTAGCGGTAACCCAGGATTCGGCTCTGCCCAAGTACGAAAGTCCTTCAAGAAGAATCGAAAGAGCTGTCCGGGAATTACTTGGAAGTTCGATCTCACGCCAGTGGATCAGAAGCCTATCTTCACGGCTGACAACTACAAACGAATCGAGAACCAAGTCCTTACGGTTACTTCCCGGCATGTAGTGTCTGGTATGTGATGTGGAAGCAGGAGGAAGATAGAATTCCGGAGGTTCTGAAAGACTGTTTATTATTTTCTCAAGTGTCTCACGTTTTATCTTATCCCGATATTTTGCATACCAGGTAGCAATTAGAGCTCTTAAAAATCTCCATTGTGAAGGCGGCCATTCCACAACCCCTTCGTTTACATGACTACCCCAGGGCGTAGCGTGAAACTTACCTGAGGGAAATCTGAGACTTACCGTGACCATTTCATTTCACCATATCGAATTCTACCATACTTACAGCAGGCCGCGCAAACAGGTCTGAACATCTCTCAATCATTGCGGGTAATTCCATCTCAAGTGTTTCCAGAGATGGCAGGATAAATGCAATCGGCTTGATTACCTCAAGCTCCCGTACGAGTTTCAGGTCACATGCTGTTCTCAACCTGAGACCGTAACTGAGGAATTTTCTTACTTTGAAAAGTGAGAGATTAAGAAGGAGATCATCAGCCTCTTCCGGAAGCCCGAATCCACGTAATTGCTCAACATCGATATTGAAATACGCTGTTATTTTTCTCGCAGCGAATTCATCGCGGGCAAATGGAACATTACCAAAACCCTTTTTGGTATCCCCTTTGGGATCAACACCGTCGAATTTAACACCGCCGCTAGCAGCTATTACAATATCCTCTGCTTCTATGAACGATGAAAGAGTTCTTGGAAGACGGAGTCTTCCCCCGGCAAGATCCTTCTTCGCTAGAAATACTCCATGAACGAGCGAATTGGGATCGTATCTGAAAAGGACTTCAGCAAAATGACGAAGGTTTACCCTGCCTTTTTCCAGGGTGTTGAGTTCATTTTGAAGTTTGTCATGAAAGGACTTATCAGTACTTTCAAGGATATAGGGGCTGTTAATCCTGTGGGATTCCAGAATGGAGTTTGTTATCTCCCTGCCTTCAGAATCCCTGACGGAGATATATGGCAATCCATTCAATACTTCTGTCAGTCTTCCGGCTGACTGGTCCCAGCAGATCTCTTCGAGCCTGTTTGCCATGGACTGTGATGATTCGACAAGAAGCATCTCAGTTCCATCGGGGAGAGTATACGTCGCAGCGCCAAGGTCTGGAAAACCCGTTGATTGAAAACGTGTGCCCTGGACAGGTTCAAGTTCAGCTTCAAGTAGTATCCGTGGAGAGCCTTTCAGTTCATTGAGTTTAATTGCCATTTCAATTTTCCTTTCCTACTGTTTCAAATGATTCAACTGTTACTACCGATTTCATTATCCTGTATACATCTCTATGTGATAACGGAAACAGTAAAGCGGCGGCAATTCTTTTTGATAACGCTGAACTACCGGTAGCTTTTCTAAATACCGGGGTTAGGCCGCTTCCCCTCAATCTGTTTGCAGCTTTTTTAACTGCCTCATTAAGTTTGCCTGAAGAAGCAAGTCTTAGAATGGCCCTGTTGACCGGAATCACTATGCCATATGGAGGAGCGTGAAGATGAACAAGTTTCAACAGGCTCCATGTACCTGATGGTTTAATCTCCAATGGGAATCTGTCTTCCCACGGACATGAGTCATTATAATTGTGCCAGTCAATAAGCATTAATGAATTTACAAGTTCCTGAATTTTCCTGTAATTCACCTGTTCATCAAGGAACAGGGCAATATCATCAATCATTGCTGAAAACCTGCTCTGAACCGGATAGGATTTAATATCTCCTTTTTCAGCTTCAATAAGCACCCTTGCTAAAATGGAAATCATACCATCAACAAGAGAACCATGCCATATTCCTTCTTTCTTCCTATCCTTATCGAATCCGGGAAAAGCACTCTGCCTATTCAAAGGCTCAATCAGATATCGCACAGAACCAGAAGCTTTGGACCAGCATGAAGCGATTGATGCGGCAAGCCTGTATTCAGCTGATCCATCATAGGTCTTTTCAATCCACTGAGACGACCTGAGAACAAGTGGATTAAGGTATGGCCTGTCTTTCCATATTCCGGATCTGACAACTGTCCGTTCAGCCTTTCCAGTTTCAAGGAACAGTCGATACAATGCCATATCTGTGCCAGAAATGCAGAGTTCAAGTATTCTGTTTTCAATCTTCCTGCTTGCTGACAGAACAGAACCGGGACCATCTGAAGAGGCTCTTTTCATCCTGTCTAACCATGGTTTTACTTCATCTATCAGATCAACCTTAGCATCACTATGAACATCGAATCGACCAAGCGGTGTCGCAAAATATGAACGCCCGTTTCTCAGTATGAAACTGTAACGTTCAAACTGCGAAATTCCTCTATCCACACCCATTGATGCAGTAGCCCGCGCAAAATCCAGACCGTCCGATGCATTTCTTGCTCCTACCGTGGCGCGACCCTCTGAGAACAGGCAGGAGATCTCACTGATCGATGCCGGGTTTTCCCAGAGAGGAAGCCACATCTCAGAACGAATATCCTCTACACTGGATGAGCTGCTGTAACCGGCTCTGACAGGCCTGACCGTAAAGGGGTAAGCAAATCTGTCTATTTTCCCTGCAGAAAGCCTCCGAGAAGCAGCTGCCGAAAACAGAAGCGTGCCCTCCAGCATAAAAACGTACTCCCATGGATTGACTACTGAAGAGTCCTTAAAACCAGCTGTAGCGTTTACACCCCCTGTCATGCCAGGATTGAACTGACCCATGGCAACATTTCGAATCAGACCTACAGTCGCTTCTCCTGATAATGCACCTTCAAGCCAGTTTTCTGATTCGGGGGAAGGCTTACCAGTTTCAAAATTGAAAAGTTCTTTCAGCCTCTGATAGAAGTTGTTCGCAAAATCAAGATTCCCATCGTTCCCTCCGGTCCCAAGAAGGGCTGGATAACTTGTTGATGTAGCTGAAACAAGAATCGAGGCATCAAGCCATTCAAGAGCATAATCCGGTAGAGATGCTCTGAGGATCATTATCAGTTCTTTTTTCTTATTTTCAGATGGTGAATTCTCGATTCCTGACCTGTTAAGGATATCTACAATCATTTTCAGAATAATTCTGGAATGTTCCAGTCTGGGGGTTAACGATGAAATAACCGCTTCAACAGTTTTTGTTGCCTTTGTGGAATTCACGCGTTTTTTGGTCTTTTTATCTATCCTCTTGAAGAAACCGCTCCCTCCATTCCAGGGATCAAAAAAAGGCGATGGACTGTATTGTGTAAGAAAGAAATCAACAATTTCGGAAAGGGAAAATTGTGTTTCCATTATGAAATGATCATTTTCATTCCAGCAGGCTCTCATGCCGGGATCGATCTGCTTCGTCAGTATTCTCATGATTCCTATAGCCTTCAAGTATGAACTTATCGGAACTGGTGAGCATCCATTCAATATTATTGTTCCAGTATTATTTTTCATTGGCATCAGCCTCCTTTCTGCTTGCCCGCCAGTCCGCTGTTCTAAGCAGTGTTTCCATATAAGCGAGTTTGAAAGGTCCGTATTTATCAAGCAGTTTCTGAACCAGCTCGATCCAGCTTCTGCCCGATTGACCTCCACCCAACTCCATTACTTCAAGTGAAATTCTGTGTTCTGAAAGTTTAAGACCGGGAGCAATCTCAACCGATGGGAGTGTATCCCCTTCCGCAATACCATTTGTATAATGAATATTTCTGTCAGGTGATGTCTCATGAGGATTGCTTCTTATGCTCATTCTTACTTTGCCATGATGTGCAGCAATAAGGTAGGCGATAAGCGGATCAGGATTCTTCTGGGCCAGATACCACAGGGCTGATGCAAGTTCATGTCTGAAAAATGGCCTTTTCTGAATTCCAGTTCCGGTTTTGATATAGCATGATTTCTGACCTTCATAAACTCCTGATTTGGCAAGAATTTCAGTTTCAGGTTCATCAGTATTTCCCAGCATGTTCTGAAAAGCCTTATGCGCCTTTCCGGCATCATGCCAGAGAGCTGCGGAATACATAACCTTATACAATTCATCATTCTCATGATCCATAGACGTAAGCATTGAAGAAATGTCCCTGGAAACATCCGCTGAATGTTCCAAAAGTGTTACTCTGGTATTCGTGATGCTTGAAGAATCATTCGTAAGGCTATCCTTGTTCTCCGTACATTCATGAAATAGAAAAGCTGGCCTGTCTTTCCTGTCTTCGGTCCAGCCCAGTTCTTCAGAATAACCACCCGCTGTGCAATTCACGAGCAGGACAAGACCCGGTCTTATCTCTCCTGGATTGAGTTTTCGCCATGTACCATCCAGGTGTTCTTCAATCCAGACATATCTTTTATCGCTTCTTAGTTTTTTGTAGAAATTATTGAATGAAGCTATTGTAACGCTGCATAGTTCTTCAGGTACAGGTTGTATATTCGATGGAGGAGTATTTTTCTCAGTATCCCATTCACGCCAGAAGATCTGAAGATCATTATTTTTAGTATCCCTTATGAACCTCGAAACATCAAGATCAAAACCCATAAGATCCGGAGCTGTGTCAAACAACTGCAGAATGTCCCTTTTTCTTGGTATATGATGGACTTCATCGGGTGGATTGTATTCAATTCCGTCAAGGTTCTCCGGGCTGACATTTTCAAGCTGCTTTAGCAACTCCGAAGCTTTCTCCAGACTATCAGTTGTAT
>DAOWNO010000228.1 GCA_030642525.1 Candidatus Aegiribacteria sp. | reverse complement strand
GGACCGGGGACGGTAGTAGTTCTGATATTCGCAGGGTTGCTTGCTATTGGCATAATACTGCTCTTTCTAAGAAACAAATGGGGATTGATTCTGGGTATATTGGATGGAGTATTTATGATTTTTCAACCTGTTTTTATCCATATCATTCTTGCTCATCCCGACCAGAATGGAATCTGGTGGTATCCTGTATTCCCATGGACACAAGCGATTTTAATAATTTATTTCTGTAGTATTGCCTGGAAAAACTGGCAATCCAGATGCTGAATGGCTACTGTTTGATAAGATGACGAAGACTGTTGGCCATACTTCCCTGCAGACGTTTTCTACCAGGACATTGAAGGATTATAAATAACATCGTACGATTCCAGGTTGAAGATGATCTTCTGCAGATCACCGTACACCAGACTGTCTCTTACGATTCCCATATTCCGGTGGAAGTAGCGATCGCATATGAAATCAGGCGCATTCAGATTGGTTTCCCTGATAATACCGCAATTGCCAAAGCTGCCGGCAGGGACAGTTACTGAAGCATCCAGACTAACGACTTCATAGTTTGTGTCAGAAACAGGCGATGCCGGCCAGATTTCGTTCAGAGTCAGTGGAAACAGCGCTATCACCATATAATCGGTCGAAACTGTATCCTGATATTCTCTCATTTCATCACCGGTGTTGCGAAGATAGATGTACAATGTCTCTGCAACCACATAATACGTATCGGGATTGGTAAAGGACATCTCCATCAGCGTCTCGAACTCATAGACCTGGAATCCTCCCTGATGATCCAGAAGGGCGGTGACAGTCCTTTCCACCGAGCCGCCGAGATCGAAGGTGTCCGGACCTGCCGGATCTATATTGTACCCTTCAATGGTGCTGCTCCAGCAGTTACCTACAGAAAGGGGCATCCAGTTCTCAGATCGAGGTTCCGGACCTGTGGAATCGTTCCCGCAAGTTGATAGTACTGATAGCAAAGATACAGCCATTGAGAACAGTATTATCTTTTTCATGTCATCCCTTCAAATTCCAAATGGTAATTTTCTGATTTCCTGCATGAACAGAAAATACAGATGAATATATGCTCAAGTCAAAATTCCGGGTGATTTTTGAACGTCCTTTTTGATGCTTTACTGCTTCGAATTGTCTGATTGCCTGTATTTTTGCGTATAACAGTATATTGGAAATGGAATTCAGATCCGATATTATTAATGGTCAGGAATGCAATTATTGGATTTTCCTCCGATTGATTCGATGAGTCCAGAGTGGAAGATAATATTGAAAAGGATAGGTGTATTGAAATGAAAAAGGTGGAAATCAGTGTAATTTTGATAATCCAGTCTGTTCTGTTCTTTTCTGCCTTCTCGTGTGCGTACAGTAGAAGCTTAGAAGTACAGGGACTGGCAAGCGATCAATCCGTTCCAACTGTTTTCAGAATTCCCAGCGACATAGAGGGAATCGATTATGTCATTAATTGCGATCAGGAATTTTCCAATCAGGACTATGCAGCTGAAGTATCCTCAGGCGTTCCTTTAACCGATACATATGCTGAAGATAGAGGAGTTAATGAGGGTCTGGTGTTCCTTGTTTTTGAGCATATGAGGCAGGTTGAAGAATATGTCATACCCCACGAGGACATTTCAGCGGTGATTCAGATAAGATACGATATGGATGTATACGACAGAACGGATGTTGTTTTCACGCAGGAGAACGTAGTGATGGTGCATACTACTACGTCTAATGCGGGGATATTCACGAGAAGCGATGTCTATATTCTGCCTTATCCGGAAACGGGCTTTGAGTATATGAGTCTTATGAGTGCTGTGGGGGAGGGGCACGAACGCCAGCTTGATATCCTTTATGCCGCGCTCTTGTTCTACTACAGAACGGTCGTGCCGTTGAGTTAGTAAGTAGCGATAATTGCAGAGTTTTCCCTGTACGGGAAAAGTTAAGGATCTATTTTCTCAGAGGTCAGGTACGGTAACAGAACGACATGTACGGTAACCCACTCACCACCATTCCAGTATCCATAGCACGGTTTTGCCATTCGTCCGTTGTCAAATCAGAATCAGTTTAATCGTTTCACTGAGTCCGGGACTGGTCGCTGTGAACCTTACGATGTAAATACCGGCAGGAACCATTATTCCATTACTGTCTTTTCTCTCCCAGAATATTGAGTGAAAACCCTCGCCGGCATAGTTGGAACACTCAAATGATTGTACCAGCCTGCCGGTGATACTGAATATTTCAATCCTGGCCTCTGAAGGCTGCCGGAGTGAGTACCTGAGTTCAACAGCTTCCGCGGAAGGATTCGGAGCAGCTTTAAGGAACTCATTAATCTGTGTGGAATTCTGTCCGGATATTCCTAGCGGATCCGGATTTATCCGGATGCATGTTATTGAAGCCCTCGGAAATGTGTAACTGAAACTCCCGGAGCCGCCGGTAATTTCCCCCTGATATGTTATACCGGAAGTTCCATTCCATGGGGCATTCATGGGCTGGTCATTAATAATTTGCCATGCTTCAGCAGTTCCGTCAGATGTGTATCCTGAAAGCTCTATTGATGCTGTGTATGATGAATCGAGATTCTTATTAACAGCGATGAGTGAAAGTGTCCAGTCATCGTATCGCGAGGCGTATACCTCCAGACCGTAACCTCCGCAGACCTGATCGCATGCCGCTTCCACCACCGTGTTGCCAAATCGTTCACGAAAGAGTTTCATCGCCCATGCTGAACAGCGCATCGAAAGCGTATCAGTTCTAATCGCGCCGAAAAGGGGAAACTCCTCCTCGTTCGGATCCCCTTGAGCTATTGAGTAAAGAGCCGCTATGGGAACACCGCACCTGGACATATGCCCAATACAATCTGCGGTAAAAAGCCCATCCAGATAGTTCCACCAGACCGGATCATCCACCATAGCCATGACGTTGTATTCCATGATCCATACAGGAATATCATAGCTGCCGCTGTACTTCTCAACGGTATCTACCACCATGGGATACCATTCCTCAAGCGGGGGGCTGTATATCGTGCCAGAGGTTGGTGCGGCAAGCCAGTCGCGGTACTGTGTGCTGTCCGAAGAAAAGCTCATCGCAGGATAGTAATGGATATCCATCCAGTCCATTTTTTCTCTGTTCAGTTCGAATACAGGATCTATCCAGGAGAGATCCCCGGCGAGAGAAAGGCCTCCGATCTCAAGTGAAATCGGAGATCTCGGACGCATGGAATCGATGTACACACTGACCAATTGAGAAAAATCCTCCGCTGTAGCGAAAACAGAGTCATCAATTGCCCATTCCTCAAAAGGAATCCTGAAATGACGATAAAAGGTTATATATCCCCACGGAGGAAACGGAAGAACTCCTTCAGCGATATCGGGTTCATTCCCTATACACCAGTAAGTAACATCGTACGGTTCAGGATGTCCTCCTGATGCCCGAACCATCCCCATGGGGGTTGTGATATCACCGTTGCAGTACTCCACCATCCTGGCAGCCTTGCCTGAAATAATATTGCCGAGGATAATCCTGTTTTATCAAGGTTTAACTGAAACTCTATCTTGTTATGGCAATACTTCCCGAGGTTCTGATGCAGCCATCATCAGATTTGATTACAAATAAATAGATTCCGTTCGGTATGAAATCTGCATTCCACTGGTAAACCGCCTCTGAAATGAAGTCGGGATTATAGATTAATCTTCCGGTAATATCGAATACATTGATATTGTCGCCGTAATTCAGGTTGTTGAAAATAACAACGTTTCCGTTGCTGCAGACAAATGGATTTGTATCAGCAGCAGATGGTCTGTCAGGTTCGGTTGATATGCCCGTTTCCGGAAGATCATCCCATATCTCCATATCGTCGAGCCAGGTTCTTCCGTTTCCGATTGGCGTACCGCCGCTGAGATTAGAAGGCCATCCCACAGTCCTGAGAGCCACACCGTTGTTCTGGTTGATTTCGTCTCTGAAGTGCACATTGGATGAATCAGCCACGTAGACATCATCAACCCTGACAAAGAAGCTTCCGGTTGGGCCGGTTGTCCCCAGATCAAGATAAACTTCCATCACGTGCCACTCCATATCATCCAGATTTCCACCTGAAAATGTGAGCCAGCGGTTGTATCTTATCACATATCCAGGATTGCTTCTTATGGTTATATGGAAGTTATCGTCACCGTTTTTCGCAAGTACGAACACGAAATCGCCGCCCCACTC
>DAOWNO010000108.1 GCA_030642525.1 Candidatus Aegiribacteria sp. | reverse complement strand
TGAAATCACCAAGAAGGAGTTTTTCCCGGTTAATAAACAGATTCTGTCCTTCAGTCTCAGCTTCTCTGTAAGATTTTCCGGTTTCATACTTTTCGCATCTTCCTCCGTAATAGAGCTTTCTTCCACTCTGTAGAGATACACGGTGGATCTCACAATTATTTGAACAGCTTTTGCAGATGAATGAATCCTGTCTGTACTTTTCGGAAGCGAGTCGGAATCCTTTGAATGAGGATGGCCCCGGAGCTTTTTCCTCCATTGCAAGCAGAGCAACTCCTATTGCTCCGGTTACATGATGATTGGAGGGTATTGTGATATTGCGATCTTTGAGAATCGCGTTGAACGCAGCTGCAACACCTTTATTGAATGCCGTACCGCCCTGAAAGAAAATATGTTTGCCGATCTTCTTCTCGCCGACGACTCTGTGCAGATAATTTTTAACGATTGAATATGAGAGGCCGGAAACAAGATTTTCAACTGAGGCGCCATCCGCCTGATGAGAAAATACATCACTCTCCATGAATACGGTGCATCTTTCACCGAGACTGCATGGCTCCGGAGCATTGATGGCACATGGTCCAAAATCCATTATGCTTAGCCCCAGTTTCTCAGCTTGTTCTTCAAGAAATGAGCCTGTTCCGGCAGCACACACCTTGTTCATCTCAAAATCGACAACTCTTCCATTCTCCAGCGAAATGTATTTGGAATCCTGTCCGCCTATCTCGAAAATAGTGTCTACTTCAGGATCTATCTCAACAGCGGCTCTTGCCTGAGCTGTAATCTCATTCCTGACAATATCCGCTCCTGTGAAATCTCCGATCATATATCTGCCTGAACCGGTTGTTCCCAGGCCGAGAACTTCCCTGTCAGCGCCAAGTGTGTGAGACAGTCTGGAAAGCCCTTCTTTCACAGCTTCAAGTGGTTTTCCGGCTGTCATGAGATACTCACATGCGTGAAGTTCTCTCGATTGTGCTCCAATAGCTACAAGATTTGTGCTGATAGAACCTACATCAATTCCTATGTACACAGCTTCAGTGGTGTTGACAGGAAGTTCCGGATTATCAGGATGCCGAATGGAAAACTGTTTGAGAGGTTCAAGTGATTTCCCAGTCAGTATTTTTCCGGATGAATCCAGCAGATGATCGATGTAGTTGTTTTTAAGAACGTGCAGGTCACGGTCATGGGACACAATTGCTGCTCCTGCAGCTACAAGACACCTGAAATGTTCGGGTACAATAAGATCAGAAAACTCATTACCAAGCACTTCCCGGAAAGCTTTAACCATGCCCGGATTGGCTGCGACTCCTCCAACAAACGCGACGGGAGGGCGGAAATCCCTTCCGGAAGCAATAGAGCTTTTGAAATTCCTGGCAACCGCGAAGCAAAGCCCTGCGACAATATGTGTTACAGGTGTTCCTATCTGCTGTAGATGAATCATATCGGATTTCGCGAAAACACTGCATCTGCCGGCAATTCTAGGAGGGTTATTGCACTGGAGGGCCAGTTCCCCGAGTTCTTCGGGTTTCAGTTCGAGCCTTGAAGCCTGCTGGTCAAGAAATGATCCGGTACCTGCCGCGCAGACGGAATTCATTGAAAAATCATCGAAAATAATTCCTTCTGCCGTTTTTCTGAACAGAAGAAGTTTGGAATCCTGTCCACCCATCTCGATGACCGAATAAACCTCAGGGCAAAATAGAGGTATCGCTCCGGCGAGAGCTACAACTTCATTTACAGGTTTGCTTCCTGCAATTTCTGCGGCTGTTCTGGAACAACTACCGGTAAATGCAGCGGGTATTCCCTCCCACCCTTGATAATCAGATAGAATAGCAACAAGAGTGTCAACTGGATTACCATGATGGCGCCTGTATATTGTCCTGGAAATGCTGTTTCCATCCACTTGCACAACTTTAACGCTTACAGATCCCATATCGATACCGATCATGGCGCTCATCCAGTATGTCCTCCGTGAAACAGTGGCGGTCATTCAGTAAACAGAATTCTCATGAAACACTTCTGTATTAAATTAAAAATACTGTCTGCAGGAAAGCGAAATATAAGCAAATTCTGCAGGATCTGGTAGTTTGCTGTTTGACGAATACGATTTTCCAGTGGATATTTCAAATGGAGGAAACAATTATTGAAAGGCTTCAGAGAAACGGCAAATGCCTGATTCCCTTTCCTCAGAAAAATGATGGCGAATGCGCAGTTATCCCGCTTGAGCTGAAAATTTCCGAAAAACGTATTACTTTGAGGATTGGTGACAGAAAGATACCTCTTTCGGAAGGAGTTCTTTCCGCATTTGGGGAAAATACTAACTGGAAATGAAAATATACAATGAAGCGTCGTGATTTTCTAAAACTTGCGGCTCTTTATCCCGCAGTTCTTCTAGCTTCGAAAACCGGTTGTGCAAAACCAAAATCATCCGCCAATCGCGTAATTGTACTCGGAATCGATGGATTGGACCCGTTTCTTCTTCGCAGCTTTATTTACGAAGGAGTTATGCCGAACGCTGCAAGGATGACAGGCTATTCCGGCCTGAACAGGCTGGGAACAAGCAATCCCCCTCAAGGTCCGGTTGCATGGTCGAATTTCATAACCGGATACGGTCCTGATGTTCATGGAATTTTCGATTTCATTCACAGGAAACCATCCACCGCAGCTCCCTATCTGTCCACTTCACGAGTTGTCGGGCCAGGCAGGACAATAAGCATAAGTGATTGGAGATTACCATTGACCGGAGCTAAAGTCGAATTGCTCCGCAAAGGTGAACCGTTCTGGAACAAGTTGACGGATGAAGGCATCTCGGTGAAACTTATCAAGCTTCCGGTCGACTTCCCTCCTGATAAAGGGAAAGCGATTATTCTTTCCGGTCTTGGCACACCTGATATACGAGGCACCCAGGGAAGCTTTACGTTCTTTACGGATGATTCAAGATCAATATCAGGCAGCACTTCCGGAGGTGTCGTGGTAGCAGTTATAGATTATGATGATAACTGTTACAGATGTTCGATAAAAGGGCCTGAGAATTCAATGCGCGCTGGAAATCCGGAAATGGAAATTGTAGCTGAAGTACGTGTTGACAGAGTAGCGAATGCAGCAAGAATTGACATTCAGGGCAACAGTTATGTTCTTGCTGCAGGCGAATGGAGCCCGTGGATAAGAATGCGCTTCGATGCAATTCCGCATATATCCAGCGTCAATGCAATTGGTAAATTCTATATGAAGGAGATTACTCCGAAGCTGAAGCTGTATCTCTCTCCTCTCAATATTGATCCTCTTGATCCGGCATTGCCGATTTCTTCACCACCCGGCTACAGCAGCGATCTGGCAAGGAATCTTGGAGGGTTCTACACGCAGGGCTTCCCAGAGGATACAAAGGCTCTTTCAAGGGGAATTCTTTCGGATGAAGAATATCTTCAACAGGCCTGGATAGTGCTTCAGGAGCGACTCGATCTTTTCCACCATGAGTTAAGCAGGTTCCGTGACGGTCTGTTCTTCTTCTACTTCAGTTCTCTGGATCTGAATCTGCATATGTTTTACAGAGTACTCGATCAGAATTCACCTCTTCACGCAAACACAAGCCCCCGTTTCAAGGGAGCAATTCGAGAGTTGTACATGAAGATCGATTCTGTAATTGGACACGCACTTGATGCGAAAGATGCAAATACTGAAGTAATTGTACTCTCCGATCATGGTTTTGCTCCCTTCAACCGGTCATTCAATCTCAATACATGGCTTGCTTCAGAAGGCTATGCAACGATCAATTCGCCAAATTTAAGAAACCAGGAAATGTTTGCGGCAATAGACTGGTCATCTACAGCGGCGTATGGTCTTGGACTTAATTCCCTCTTCATCAACAGAGCAGGTCGGGAGGATAATGGATGTGTTGCACCTGAACAGGTTCAGGATTTGCTTATTCGATTAAAGCGTGATCTTGAATCAATTACAGATCCCGCCAGCGGAAGGAGAGTTATCGATAATGCATATATCACTTCCGAGATATATTCAGGTCCTCTCCCTGCCTACGCTCCTGATATGATAATTGGCTACGCGAGGTGTTATCGATCTTCATGGGAGACTACGCTCGGCAGTTTTCCGGTAGAAGTTATTACCGACAATCTTGATCCATGGAGCGGAACTCACTGTATTGATCCCGCAGCTGTTCCTGGAGTTCTGCTTTCCACAGCATCACTGTCAGTTGAGAACCCTGATCTCATGGATATGGGCAGAAGCATTGCGGGTCTTTTTGATATTCCTGTTCTTCCGCCCGGTGGAAGAAATATCTTCAGTGGAAATGAATCTTGAGTAATTTTCATGTCATGGATGTAATAAACCGTAAACATGCCTTAAAGCTGTTGTAGAAACATATCTCAGTGCAGCATTTCATGCTGCCTTAATCCGTGTAAATTGAATATTGCGAGACTGGTCAGAAAGCGTAAACTTATCTATTGTTGAAAATCATGGAAAGGAATCGAATATGACTGATGTTCCGATAAAGGTTGATAATCTGGAGAAATCTTTCAGGAAAACACTTGGGCTCTCCGGTTTCAAGGCTGTTGATTCATTAAGCTTCCAGGTAAATAAGGGAGAAATACTTGGATTTCTGGGTCCTAACGGAGCAGGAAAAACAACAACTATCAAGTGTATTCTCGGATTACTCAAACCTACCTCTGGAAACATACTGCTCTGGAATGATTTCCCCGGATCGAAGACTGTAAGAATGAAAATAGGGTACGTTCCGGAAAACCCTGATTACGAAGATATTTTTACACCTCTTGAATTCATGACAATGTTCTCATCATTGCGCGAACTGGATATTTCGAAAGACCAGATACTATCCATACTCGAAAGAGTTGGACTTGAAGCATGGGTTAAAGTCCGGATCAGGAATTTCTCCAAGGGTATGAAACAGCGAATGAGCCTTGCTTTAGCACTTCAGTCTCAGCCTGAACTCCTTATAATGGATGAACCTACCGGCGGTCTCGATCCTGCGGCAAGGAAGGAATTTCGCGATGTCATACTTGAAGAGAACAGCAGGGGAGCTACAATATTTCTCTCTTCACATCTGCTTTCCGAAGTTGAGACAATCTGTGATCGAGCTGTGATACTGGCTAAAGGGAAAAAAGTGACAGAGGGTAACCTTGATGATCTTCTGAGAACTGAGGATCTGTTCAGCATTTCATTCATGGCACCAGGCACGGAATCTGATGTGCATGAGGAAAAAGAGGTCGTTGCTGCCGAGTTGCAGAAGACGATAGACGAACTCAGGCAGAACGGGCAGAATATCCTGGAAGTAAAACCTGTATACAGGAGTCTCGAGGAAGTCTTCCTCTCCGCAACCAGGGGAGGTAAATTATGAGACCGGTAATGACATTTGCTCTTATGACTCTCAGAAATCTCCTGCGCAGAAGGACAATCTGGGGTATCAGTATTGTCATCCTGATTGCCTTATTCGGTATAGGACAGATTCCTGGATATGGTATTTCAAATGAAGGGAGATTCATTCTTGATTTTGGTCTCTTCGGTCTTGAAATAGGCGCTCTTCTCCTTGCCATCGGGCTTGCGGCAAATATCTATCCCAGAGACAAGGAGCAGAAAACGCTGATGCCCCTTATCGCCGTACCTCTGTCACGAGGACAATACCTTATGGGACGGTTTATCGGCGCCGCGATGGTTCAGACTGCAGCTATGCTTGCAGGCTGCATCGGACTTATGGTGATACTCCTGATGAACGGTCTCAATATTCCAGGGGATCTCTTCCCTGCAGCATGTCTTCTTCTGGTCGAAGGATGGTTCCTTCTTGCCGTGGTGTTCTTTTTCAGTTTCTGGACATCTCCCCCGCTTAATGCGCCATTAACCATTCTGCTGTTCATATTGTCACAGATGCCTGTTTCCGGATTTATCAGTATCCTTCCAAGGGCACAAGGGTTTATGCGTATTCTAAGGCTTCTGCTGCCCCACATGGATGTCTTCCACATCAAAGACCCGATTGCCCATGGCGTGGGTATACCTGCTGTCTATTTCCTTCTTGCTACGCTTTACGGACTGGCTTACATGGCGTTCATGCTTTCGATGGCGCTTGCTGTGTTCAGGAGCAGAGATCTGAAATGAAGTATTTGAAGCTGATAATACTGCTTGCACTGATTTCCCTGACAGGATGCAGAATTGATTACGACATAGAAGAAGTCGCTCCGCCTGAACATCTCGGTGAAACACATGAACATGAACATGATCATACCGGTGCAGAAACAGAGGAGCATCACGAACATGATATTACCGCAATATCAGGCAGTGACAGACATGTTCATGAAGCAGGGGCAAGAAACCATGGAACAGAATGGTTTTTCAATCAGCCATGGGCCGCAAGATTCATCTGGAGCAAGATGATAAGAGATACTGTCATTCTTATTTTCCTCGCTGCTGTTATTCTCCTGGCATCCCGCTACCGATTAAGGAAAAAGCGTTGAAAGGCATGACTGTTCCGTTAGTCGCCGCAGCCATATTTCTGACTGTCGCCGTTTACTCCGGAAGACTTGCCAGTCAGGCTGCAATTGAAGACAATATTGCTACAGAAGCTGTATCGAAAGGTTTCGGACAGATTGGAAGCTTCCTTGCCGAAATTCTCTGGCTGCAGCTTGACCAGTACCATCATATCTGGATGTATCAGGGAAACGAGTGGACCACTGCGACAGACTATCTGCCTCAGCTGTGGCTCATAATTAAACTGGATCCGACTTTTGCGGAAGCATATATCGACGGCGGTTACCAGCTCGCAATTAATCTTGGCGAAGAAAGTGAAGGAATCAGGCTTCTTCAGGAAGGCGTGAAGAATTGTCCGGAGAATGAGCGTGTTCTATGGGAATACGCTGTAGTTCTCTGGGAAATAGATTATCACAGTCCCAGAGAGACGGAAGAAGCTGTATGGCAGTATCTCAAGCTTATTCGGGATAAGC
>DAOWNO010000128.1 GCA_030642525.1 Candidatus Aegiribacteria sp. | reverse complement strand
GTGCGTATGTAAAGCTACTGGTAAATAAGAATGGCAAAACTAAGTAACCCAGCAATATTTTCATTTTATCCTCCTCTTTAAATGCATATATAATAGAGGCACAACAACAGTCCATAGGGACGTAGTCTGTTTCGTCAACTTGCAGTACCTTATGTACGTGAAAACATAAAATAATATGCATTTTACAACGATGATTATGACTCAGGGAATTAATTTCCTATCCCTGTGTATGACTCTCCTGAAGAACTTTTTCCAGGATATTCCCCATTTCTGCCGGAAGTATTTTCCGGGATCCATCATACTGCTGTCCGCGAATCGAACAGTAGTCTGCTTCGCGAAATGGTAAACAAGGCTCGATCCAACCCCTATGAAATGACGGCATCCGTACCGGTACATTTTCATGGCAAGATCCGGATCACTTCCGAAACCAGGAAAGTAATTCTCGTCAAAACCGCCGATTGCGTCCCAGTCGTTCCTTGAAAGAAGAACAGGCGTCCAGGTGCTCACGATATTGTAGGGCCTGATAAGTGTTCTGTATTCCCGCAGGATTCTTTCTTCGTCGAAATCAGCCGGATTGTTTCCATAATCCTGGTTGCCTATATAACAGGGAGTAGAGTTTCCAGATTCGATTGCAGTACCGGAAAGCCAGAGCCTGTCAGCATGACCGAGGTATTCGGCAAGTGCGGTATCCCATCCGGGCAGAGGATACATATCGTCGTTCATGTAGCATATATGGTCGAGAGTTGCCATTCTGGCTCCACGGTTGACAGCTTCACAAACTCCTGTATTCTGCTCCGACCAATCAAAAAGTATGTTTTTATTCCTGGCCCAGTCCTTGCAGGATTTGTCGTACTCGTTAAAGAAAACGATTATTTCGTGTTCTGCAGCGCTGTTTCTCATTAAACCCCGGTAGGTAAGATCCAGGTACTCGATATTCTTCCAGGTGGGAATGACTATGGAGAAAGGTTTCAATTAACTTAAGACCAGCCGTGTTCCATGAGATCAGACAGTTTGGAAGCGAGTGTATCGATGGGAATCCTGATCTGATCAAGAGAATCCCGTTCACGGATGGTTACTTGCCTGTCCTCGAGTGAATCGAAATCGAAGGTTATGCAGAATGGCGTACCTGCTTCATCCATTCTTCTGTATCTCTTTCCGATGGACCCGGTGACATCGAACTGAACAGGGAAATGTGGTCTGACAAGCTCAAAAACCTCATATGCCTGTTCGCTGAGTTTTTTAGAAAGAGGGAGAATTGCAGCTTTGATTGGCGCGAGGTTCCTGTGCAGCCCCAGAACGACTCTTATCCTTCCTTCTACCTCTTCTTCACGATAAGCGTCAATCAGTACTGCAAGCAGCGTTCTGCCGATACCACCACTTGTTTCGACAACATATGGAACGATTTTCTGATTGGTTGACAGATCCTGGAAAGACAGATCCTGTCCGCTTTCCCGCATGTGGGATTTCAGATCAAAATCAGTCCTGTTGGCGATCCCTTCGAGTTCTCCCCAGCCGTCAGGCGCGAAAGGGAATGTATACTCTATATCAACGCAGGAACTTGCGTAATGGGCAAGTTCGCTTTCGTCATGTGTTCGAAGCCTGAGATGATCTTCTTTTATTCCAAGCTCAAGATACCACTTCATCCTCAGGTCAAGCCAGTACTTAAACCATTTATCCGATTCTTCGGGCAGACAGAAATACTCCATCTCCATCTGTTCAAACTCTCGGGAGCGGAAAATGAAATTCCTTGCGGTAATCTCGTTTCTGAAAGCTTTTCCAATTTGTGCAATTCCAAATGGAAGTTTCTGTCTTGTTGCGGTTACAACATTCTTGAAATTAATAAAAATGGACTGGCACGTTTCAGGGCGCAGATAGACAATTGCTGATTCGTCCTCGAGAGCACCCATTTTTGTCTTGAACATCAAGCCGAAGTTTCTTGGCTCGGTGAGTTCACCTCCGCACACGGGGCATCTGTCTCCCTCAACATTATCCAGTCGGAATCTGCTTTTGCATTCTTTGCAGTCAACCATGGGATCATGAAAATTTTTCAGATGCCCTGAAGCCATCCATACATCCGGATGAGTAATAATAGCCGAGTCCATACCAACGACATCAGATCTTGACTTAACAGTATAATCCCACCAGCTGGTCTCAATGTTTTTTTTCAGTTCAACACCGAGAGGGCCGTAATCCCAGGAGGATTGAAGTCCACCGTATATCTCTCCCGACTGAAACACGTATCCAAGTCTCTTGGAAAGAGAAAGAAGTTTTTTCATAAGTTCTGTTCCGTCAATGGTCATTCTCAAGATCCTCCAGTACTGATAATGATTTCAGTCTAAGTTTTGTTTCGAGATGTATCTCGGCAAAATCTCTCATGAGTTCAAGACATTGTCTGTATCCGCCGGGCCAGAGTTGAAGCTTTCTGATTTTTTTCAGATTACCGCTCCTGGATTTCCTGATGAATTCAATGAACCCTCCGGGAACGGCTTTTGCATGCTCTTTGCAGTCATCACACACGATTCCACCGGAAGCGGCATCCCACATGCAAGAATTAACCGGACTTCTCCCGCATTTTGTGCAACGGTCAATTTCCATTGCGAAACCGGAAAGTCTCAGCGATTTCTCGATTCCGGAACATAATACAGGCCAGAACGGAGCGCCTTCCGAGAAATTTTCCAGAACATTTCCAATAAGATGAAACATGGGATGAGAAGGTTCGCTTCCTGAGATTGAGACAAGCAGCCATTCAGTAAACAGACAGGAATGTACAAAAGCTTCAGGATCTTCGCGGATGGGTTCAAAATGGTTGATAACTGATGTATCAGTCACGGTATCAAGCTCTCTGCCTGACTTGCGGGAAAGGGAAAACTCCACCAGAGAGAACAGTTCCATGCTTCCAAAAAAAGAGCTTTTCGATCTGAGAGCGCCTTTAGCTATTGCTGATATTCTGCCAAAATCAAGGGAGTAGAGAGTTAGAATAAGAGAAGATTCGCTCCACCTTACTCTGCGGAGAACAAATGCATGGGTTGTTATTCGAATTATCTCACTCTCCTATTTCTTTTCCTATCCAGCCCTTCGGGGTGTAACCGTGATTACAACAGGTGCTTAAGCATAAAGATGAAAATTTCGGTTTGTTCAGCTATGCTCATCTGCGTTGTCCGACCGGCTCCATGGCCAACATTCGTAAGTGTTCTGAGAATGATTGGTTTGTCAGAAGTATTGCAGACTTGAAGCTTCGCGGTCATCTTGAAAGCATGCAATGAGTCAGTACCTCTGTCATCATGGAGCGATGTAATTAAGAGGGTCGGTGGAAATTGCGAGCCGTTCTTCACATTGTGATAAGGTGAATATTCAATCAACCAGCTGAAATGCTCGGAATTGTCCGGGTCACCATACTCGGAAATCCAATATTTACCGCCCTCGGTTAAATGGAAGCGCAGCATGTCAAGAAGCGGAACATTGGAAATAACTGCTGCCCACAAATCAGGATGCTGTACTAGAGCAGCTCCTGTGAGGAGACCTCCATTACTGCTACCCATAATACCAATGTGTTCTCGGCTCGCATAATGACGAATAGCGAAATTATCCCCGTTCGAAAGACGCACCGGTCTTTCACCTATCAAAGCCTCTCCGGCAGCAATGAAATCGTCAAACACATTCTGCTTCTTCCCAAGCATGCCGTCGAGGTGCCAGTTCTCGCCATACTCACCACCACCGCGAATGTTAGCAATGGCGTATATCCCACCCTGCTCGAGCCAGAACAGGATCCTGGATGAAAAGGATGGTTTCAATGAATGCTCGAAACCTCCGTATCCGGTGAGAATAGTCGGATTGGATCCATCAAGAGGGGTATCCTTCGAGCGGATAACGAACATAGGCACCGCTGTCCCGTCGAAGCTGCGATAGAAGACCTGTTCAGTGATGTAATCTTCGGTGTTCACTGTCAGACTGCTCTTGATGAAAACGCTTAACTTGTTGTTTCTGATGTCGTACCGATACATCGCAGGGGGTTCGAAAAAGGAGGAGTATGAAACAAAAACCGCATCCACCTCATCCTCTCCATGTGGAAGGGAACCACTACCGATGCCAGGATACTCAAGCTCTCCTATTTTCCTGCCGTCAAGAGAATGTATGGAGGTGTGATGAATCACATCTACTGAGCGGTCAACAAAAAGCCGCCCGCCGATAACAGTGAAAGACGAAAGAACATCGTCACCCTCGTTGATGATCGTTTCCCACCTGTCGATACTCGGCAATGCTCCATCAAGGCTTATGCGGCAAAGCCTGTATTTAGGCGCACTGTCATTTGTCATGACATAGAGCACGTCATCTTCAATATCAGGGTAGAACCGACCGTCATGATTCGCAGTTATTGATTCAATCTTCAGTTCAGGCTTTGAAAGATCAGCATAGAAGAGCTCATTCTGAGTCAGTCCATGGTCAACGAAAATTATGAGATGGCGGCCATCCTTGGAAATTTCCCACACATCCGGAAGATCAGATTCAGTAAGTTCGTCACCGAAGATCATCTCATCGTTACGCCAGTCCGCACCGAGTTTGTGGAAGAAAACCTTCATGCTGGTCTTCTTGAGTTCCTCAGGATCTGAGTGCATCGAACGGGAATAAAAGAAGCCGCTTTTATCGGGTAACCATGAAACAGATGTATATACAAGGCGAGGAATCTCGTCGAGAATATCACCAGTCTCAATATCCATGATGTACCAATGCAACCAGTCACTGCCATCCTTCGAGAGACCGTAGGCGAGAAGGCTGCCGTCACGTGTAGGCCTGTATGCACCAAGGCTGATATTGCCCTGTTCGCTGAAGCTGTCGATGTCTACCAGGATGTGTTCATCACCGTCGGGCCAATCGCGCATGTATAAAGATGCATGCTTCTCATCACGTTTTGTCCTTGAGTAGAATATCCGCGAAAGGGTGGCCCGGGGAAAACCTGTCCGATCGTAGTTGAACAGCTGATCGAATCGTTCTGCAAATATTTCACGCTTCGGATCATCGAAGATAAAGCTGTCAGCAAATTTGTTCTGCTCGTCTATCCAGGTGCTGCGCTCATCACTGGCAGTTTCAAGCCAACGGTAATTATCAATCATCCTTTTACCGTGTAGCAGTTCTTCGAACGGTCTGATTTCCGTTTTCGGGTGTTCGGGTTTCATTCTACTCCTGATTTGGTTAAAGGCTTCAGAGGGAGGATTCGCTCCACCTTACTCTGCGGAGAACAAATGCATGGGTTGTTATTCGAATTGTTTCACGCTCCGTTTGAGGGTGAAGAAGTACCTGCAGGTTCAACTCGAACGAGCAGGATTCGCTGAGCTCTCACCTTCTCGACAGTAAACTTGAAAGAGGAATGTATTACGGTTTCTCCCTGTCGGGGAATCTTTCCCATAACCTGATAAACCATACCACCAAGGCTTTCGTAGGTGTCATCCTCAAACGAAGTGTCAAGGAGTTCATTCAGATCGTCAATGGGAAGCCGGGCATCAAGCAGATATGAATCATCCCCAAGGGATTTGATTAGCAGGGTTTCCTCGTCATATTCGTCCAGGATTTCTCCAAAGACTTCTTCCATAATGTCTTCTATTGTTACCAGACCTGCAGTACCGCCATATTCATCAACGACAATCGCCATATGAATTCTGTTTGCCTGAAATTCCCGAAGAAGTTCGTCAATACGCTTATACTCCGGTACGAAATAGGGTTTCCTCAGAAGGGTCTTCAAGTCGAAATTCTGTTTTCCTGTTGACAGAAGAACAAGCAGATCTTTTACATAAAGAACACCAGTAATATTATCTATCTTTTCGTTGTAAACCGGAATTCTGGAATGCCCGGCTTTTCCAGCTTCATCAATAATAGTATAAAGATCAGCCTTGATCTCAACGCAGAGCATGTCAATCCTGGGAATCATGACTTCTCTGATAATTTTATCCGAGAAATCGATAATGCTGTCCATCAGTTCCTGTTCCTTCTCGTACTCTCCAGGCTCACCTTTTTCCCGGCGTCTTTCAAGCCAGATTACATCCGGTGGAGTAATCAGCCAATCCTCATAATCGGGATTTTCCTGACATGGCCTCCCAAGGATAAGAAGGGCAGGGAGGCGGAATATCAATGCTATTAAAAGATATGGCAATCTGAAAAAGAGCAGGAATCTGTCCGGATTCGCTCTTGCGATTAAAGAAGGCAGGATTTCCCCAAGCAGAAAAACAGCAATTGCGAGAGACAAAACTGAAAACCAGGCAGGTATAGGCAATACGGAATCTGTTCGAATTGAAATGAGAACCGCTCCCGCTCCTGTTGAAATAATGCCTGTGAATCTGATCAGCCAGAGAGTACCAAGGTGGGTAACGGCCACCTGTCTTCGCTCTGACGGATCTCTGCCCTGCTT